>JABDBM010000158.1 GCA_013288685.1 Bacteroidota bacterium
CAGTAAAACTAACAGGCGAACCCGCACAAATTGGACCTGTGGCTGATGAGCTAATCGTAACCGAAGTGGTTACCGGAGAATCAAGAACAAACGTGGCAGTGTTTGAGGTGGCGTTAGAACTGGTTATGCATCCATCATTGCTGGTTAGGATGCAAGTAACCTGGTCGTTGTTTTTTAAGCTGGTGCTTGTAAACTTTGCGGTGTTTGTGCCGGTATTGGCGCCGTTAATCTGCCATTGATAAACAGGGTTAGTGCCGCCATTAGTTGCAGTTGCGGTGAAGGTGACGCTGGCTCCCTGGCAATCGTCCTGCACAGCGGGCGATATGCTGATTGAAGGCACATCAGCTGCCGTTACTGTTAATGTTTGTGTTTGCTGCGAGTTGCCATCAGTTGCGGTTATTACTGACGAGCCTGCGCCGGTAATATGTATTTGCCCGGCTATTATTTGTGCTATAGCCAGATTACTGCTGGTATAGGTAACAGGGCCATTGCCGGTAGCGCCGGGATCAAAATCAATATCGCAAACCGTTTTTTGGGCGATAGGATTAAAAACCACCGTTTGCGGATTGGTCACCTCAAGATTTACGGTTGTAGTGCTGCTGCCACCGGTATTGTATGCAGTTATATTATAATCTGTTGGCGGTGATATAACAGCCGGCGTGCCGCTGATGGTGCCGGTGGTGGCATCAAAAGACAGGCCGGTAGGTAAAGATTTATCAATGGAATATCCCGTAATGGCAATTTTTCTGATCAGGTGCTCGCCGGTATCCGTTACGTATAAAAAGTTCCCGGTGTTATCAACGGTAACGCCATAAGGGGCGAAAAAACTCGCTGAAGAGCCCAGTCCGTTGGTTGCGCCACGACCACCGGTTCCGGCAAGCGTAGTTACAAGCCCGGCCGGGGTTATTTTTCTGATTAAGTTATTATCTGCGTCGCCCAGGTATACATTGCCAACACCATCAACAGCTATGCCGTTCAGCCTGCTGAAACGCGCTGCTGCTCCGGTTGCATTTACCATCCCGGGTGTTATGCCGCCTGCAAGTAAGGTTATATTTCCCAAAGGGTCAATCATTTTTACCTGGTTATTATCGGGTACATATAAGTTACCCAATGCATCCGTTGCAAGGTATCCCAAAAATTTTTCGGTATTATCGGTGAGCCCGTTATTTGCTTCCAGTACAGCAAATGATGAAACCTGGCCCTTGGAGTCAATTTTGCGGATGATGCTGTTACCGCGGTCGGCAATCAGCATATTGTTTTGTGCATCGAAAGCTACACCCACAGGGTTTACATAATTTGCCGATGCAATAGGGCCATTGTTTGTTCCCTGCGTGCCGTCGCCTGTAAAAGTGCTTACCGCACCTGCAGTGGTGACTTTTCTGATCATCTGGCTGCCCTCGTCTGCCACATATAAATTGCCCGAACCATCAACCGTTATCCCGTAAGGGGAATTAAAACTGGCTGTTTTTCCGGGACCATTCACCGAACCCTGACTTCCATCGCCGGCAAAGGTTGAAACTGTGCCCGCCGGAGTAATTTCCCTGATGTCGTTATTTCCGTATTCGGTGATAAACAAATTTCCTGTACCATCAAATGCCAAATCAACCGGCGTGTTAAAACTTGCCGATAATGCAGCGCCATTAGCATTACCCGCCGAACCGTTGCCGGCAACAGTAGTAACTTCTGAATATTCGTTAGCAGGGACAGCACCACCTATATTAACCGGAGACAGTGCCGTTATTGGGGTATTTAACGAATATTTTTGCGGCGTTTTATAGCTGATATTAGGCGCTTGCACACTGGCTGTGGCAGTTGTAACGGTAATGTTTACTACAGTGCTGCTGCTACCGATAGAGTTATAAGCCGTAACAGTATAATCAGTAGAAGGCGAAGCTACAGTTGGTGTGCCTGTTATAATGCCTGTTGTGGCATCGAAAGTTAAACCAGCGGGTAGGGGTTTATCAATAGCGTAGCCGCCAATGGCTATTTTCCGAAAGCATTCGTTTTGATTATCAGCAACATAAACACTTCCTGCATTATCAGTAGCTATTCCGTAAGGATATGAAAAGCTGGCCTGGTTGCCAATGCCATTAACCAGGGCGGTTGCCCCATTACCGGCAAGGGTAGTTACCTGCCCGGGTGGCGTAATCTTCCTTATCAGTTGATTAAAGGCGTCGGCGACGTATAAAATATTTGCATAATCGATGGCAATAGCCGCGGGGAAATGAAAGGATGCCGCCTTGCCAAACCCGTCTGCATTACCGGTGGCACCGCTGCCGGCAATGGTGGTTACCGATCCGTCGGTTGCTATTTTTCTGATGGTATTATTATCGCCGTCGGTAGCATACAAAGTTCCGATGGCGTCAATGGCGAGGCCTGTAATCTGGCTAAATTGTGCATTAGTAGCGCTGCCATCGGTATTGCCATAAACGCCATTTCCCGAAAATGTGCTAACTACCCCCGCAGGTGTTATTTCCCGGATGCAGTAGTTAAATTGGTCGGCGACAAATAAATTTCCGGCACCATCCGCAACTATTGCGGTGGGTGTGTTAAATGTTGCTCCTGCGCCCGTTCCGTTTACAAAACTCCTGGTACCATTGCCTGCAACTGTTGACACCAGGCCACCGGGCGTTATTTTTCTGATGGCGTTGTTATTATTATCAGCCACATAAATATTCCCCGCTTTATCCGTTGTCAGGGCTGTAGGATTAGAAAAACTTGCCGCCGAACCCTGCCCATCGTTAAAGCCAATTGCCCCACTTCCGGCAAAAGGTGATACGATTCCATTAGGCGTAATTTTTCGAATGGTATTATTATCATCAACTACATAGGCGTTTCCATTAGCATCAAATGCCGAAGCGCGCGGCTGGTTGAAAGACGCCGATAGCGCGGCTCCATTTGCAGCTCCTGATTTACCTGTACCCGCAAACGTGGTAACCTGCCCATAAGCAGCAGCAGGAATGGCGCCGCCTGTATTAATCGGTGACAACGGGGTTATCGGGTTGTTCAAGGTATAAGTTTGCGGTGTTTGATAACTGATGTTGGGTGGGAGCACAGGGTTTACCGCATCTGCCGTAACCGTTATATTAACTACTGTGCTGCTGTTGCCTGTGGCATTATAGGCGGTAATGGTATAATCAGTGGCTGGTGACGACGCCGTTGGCGTGCCCTTTATAACTCCTGTTGTGGTGTCGAAAGTTAAACCTGCTGGCAGGGTTTTGTCAATACTGTATCCGGTAAGCGATATTTTCCGGATACAATAATTGAAGTTATCTGTAACATATAAATTGCCCAGACCATCGAGTGCAAGGCCATACGGATTATTAAAACTTGCCGAAGACGCGGCGCCATCCGCAAAACCACGGTTACCACTTCCTGCGACAGTTGTTATTACGCCTGCCGGGCTAACTTTTTTGATGAAGTTGTTTACATAATCGGCGAAATATATATTACCTGTAGCATCTACAACTACAGCAGTGCCTATGGAAAATGCAGCCGGGTCCCCGTGAATGATAGTAGTTACTTCGCCGGATGGAGCTATTTTACGGATTGCATTGTTATTATAGTCAGCAACGTAAATATTGCCGCCGGCAGCAATTGTCATAAATGCAGGTTCGTTGAAACGGGCCGCCGAGTTGCTGCCGTCAGCAGAACCAGCTGTTTCAGCTTTGCCTGCAAATGTGCTCACCTGGCCTGACAGATACATCTTTCGGATGACATTCCCTCCATATTCTGATATGTATAAACTACTGTCTACAGCATACAAAATGCCAAATGGCTCTATAAAACGGGCCACCAGCGGCGAACCATCAACCGAACCCTGCGATGTCGCGTTTGCGGCATCGCTGCCTGCAATGGTGGTAACCAGGCCACCCGGAGTTATTTTTCTGATAATATTACTTAAAGCATCGGTTACGTATATGCTACCCAAATAGTCGGTTGTTATACCTGCCGGGCTTTGGAAATTGGCGTCGGCGCCTTGCCCGTCGTGATCTCTTATGGGGCTGCCGCCTGCGAGGGTGGTTACGTTGCCAGCCGGTGTTATTTTTCTCACAAAATAGGGCTGGTCGGTAACATAGATATTTCCCGATGCATCAACGGTTATCCCGTAAGGTGAATTAAAACTGGCATTTGAACCATTACCATCCTGATGCCCCTGTGTGCGGTTTCCCGCCAGGGTACTTACTTCCCCATAACTTTTAGAAGGCACTGCGCCCCCCGTGTTAACCGGCCCGAGCGGAGAAATGGCAGCGCCAACCTTATAAACCTGCGGACTTGTGTAGGATATTTTTGGCGCTTGCGCAATGGCTATGCCCACCCCGCAAAAAAACAGAGCAACCGTCAAAAAAATAACAGTTTTTTTGGACATAGGGTTATTGGGTCATTTGGGTCGGTTATTGAGTCTTAGCCGATGGAATGGCCGATGTACTAAACTAACAGTCAATAATAACTAAAAATATCGAATGACTTAATTACTCATTGACCAACAAATCAAATGTACGTAATAAAATGTGCTGGGGTTGCTTATGCTGCCGGCTGCAAATCAAATTGTTGGGTGATAAATCGGGTAAAAATGCTAAAAGAAGCAGGCTTGGGGCTGCGCGTTATTGCCATTTATTTATCTAAAACTTTTTAGGATATTAATTGTCTTTACCATAACATCTGATATAAAAAACATAACCATATGAAAAAGTACATTTTAAGGGTAATTGCCTTGCTGATATTTGCATCGGCCATTACAAGTTGTTCAGTAGAATACCGTGAGCGTCATGGTGGTGGGCATCATGATGAACATCGCGACCATGACCATCACGATCATGACTATCGCTCAAATTGAGTTTAGTTGATTTTTAGTTGATTGAGTTGATTAGGTTAGATTAAGTTGATTAGGTTATGTTTAACCAGTTAACTTAATTAATCACTTATTCAATTCAACTCAATCAACTAATTACTTATTTACTCTTCGTCACCAAAACCCAATCAACTACCACCTGCGCTTTGCCAGCCTTTATTTGGTCGACAGTGCTTTGCGGGATACCGTAATAGGGCGTTGTAGCCTTATTTATCCCCTGAGGATAGCCGCCGCCTAAAGCGAAGTTCAAGATAATGAATTTGTTGTTATCAAATGCCCAGCGGCCGTATTTTTCAATCATGGCGCGGGTTGCAGTGTAGGTGACCTTGCCGTCAAGTTTAAATACCATACTGTCCGCCGTCCAGTCAACCGAGTAGACATGCCATTGGGTAACATCCGTTCCCGGCGTAAAATAGTTACGCGACACAATGGGTGTATTTCCAAAATAGCCCGGACCGTGGATGGCGTTGCTTGTCCAGGTTGGGTCGCCAACAGTTTCCATTACATCAATCTCACCGCAATCGGGCCAGCGGCCGTTGCCCAATGCCCAAAAGGCAGGCCATAAACCGGCGCCTGTGCTCATTTTCATACGGCACGAAGCGCTGCCGTAGGTAAACTCCATTTTATTTTCCGTGTTTATCCTGGCGGATATAAAATCGTATTTTTTGCCTTTAGTGCTGGTATAGCCCGGCCTGTAAACACCCTTAATTACCAAAGCGCCATGCGTTGCACCTTCTGATGCGCCGTCAATCAGCGAAAGCGTAGCCGCCGAATCAACATAAGCCTGCTGCTCATTATTGTTCACTGTGCCTGATATTTCCACATTCCATTTACTGCGGTCAAGTGCCTTTTCGTTAAAATCTTCGAAGAAAACTGTATCGGTTTTGGGTGCGGTTTGTTGTGCTTTTACTAAGGTGATGGCAGAAAGCGCTGCTATTACGGTAAGGCAAGCTATTTTCATGATGTTTATAATAATTTGGTGTGGGGTAAAAGTAAGATTTTGGACCGAAAAAAAAGGCTGAGTTTTTAGCTCAGCCTCTTTAAAATTGGGTAAAATTATGGTTACCAGCCAGTATTTTGTACCATCAATGGATTATTATCCAATTCAGCCTGCGGAATAGGGAAATAATTATTTTTGGCAGCATAGTATTGTTTGCCGGTTTTGTCGCTGTTGGTTAGCGCTTGTTGCAGGGTGCCCCATCTTACCAAATCATAAAAACGGCTGCCGTCGCGCGTAAACTCAAGCTGGCGCTGATGTGCAATTTCGGCCATCATTTGGGCTTGAGAATAGCCTGCGGGCAGTGTAGCCAAACCTGCCCTAACACGTATAGCATTAACGTCGGCATAAGCATCAACGGGCCTGGCTTGCATGGTTACTGCTTCGGCATGCATTAACAACACGTCGTCGTAACGCATAACGCGCTCGTTAACACTTGATGAGTACGGATCGCCGCCTGCGCCGGTAAGCTCGTTAGCCAGGTTATAATTCTGATATTTTTTTAAGCGAGAGTGGAAGCTTGTAAAATCACCCGGAAAAAAGCCTGCTATTGGCACCTGGTAAAGGGTTGTGTTGCCACCCAATGCATTGGTTTCGCCCTGCCACACCAGCGTAGCAGTAAGGCGTGAATCATAATTACCGGTTGCGGTTTTTTCTTTCATAAACGCACTTAACAGCGAATCGGTAGGGCAAATTTCAAACCAGCCGCCTACTTGCGAAGGCGCAAATTCCTGAGCTACGGTAGTGCCAAGGTTTTCTGAAGAGCCTGCGGACCAGGGGTTGTTACCGCCCACGTCGCTAAACTGCACCTCAAAAATCGATTCGGCATTGTTTTCGTGTACGGCATCAAAATTATCACCAAAATTAGGCATCAGGCTATAAGTTCCGCCCATGATTTTTTTGAATGTAGCTTCGGCATTGGCATAATCGCCGCTGTACAGATAAGCCTTTCCTAAATAGGCAAGTGCCGCGCCCGAGGTAGCCCGGCCCACTTGCGCCGAAGAATACGATGCGGGTAAAGCCGCCGCGGCAGCGCTCAGGTCGCTTATAATTTGCTTCCATACAGCAGCTTGCGGGCTTTTAGCGATGTAATAAGCCGCTTGCGATTGCGGAATAGTTAACCTTAAAGGCACATTCTGAAAATTAATGGTTAGGTTAAAGTAAAACAGTGCCCTTAAAAAGGTGGCTTCACCAATTTCCTGTGTTTTTGTTGCGGCATCCATTTCTATATTGGGTGCGTAAGCAATAACCTGGTTGGCGCTAAAAATACCCTGGTAGCAGGTATTCCAATAGCCGGCAGAAACACCGTTTGACGCTGTATTGGTAAAGGTTGATAAAGTGTACAGGTCGCTTACGTCATTGCGGATAATAAAATCGTCGCCACGGCCATTCA
>JABDBM010000159.1 GCA_013288685.1 Bacteroidota bacterium
TCCATCTCCATTTCGGCGGTAACCAGCAATTGCCATAACCTAAGGCGTTGTAAAACATGCGGACTGAAATCATCATCAGGTGCAATGGCGGTACCAACGTACAGGTTATGTTCAACCCCATCAGTTTTAAACCTTTCGTAATAATGAGGATAAAATCGCTGAATTTCGTCCTGCCTTTTGTCCAGTATGGCGGCAAGTTTGTTGTTTACCAAAAAGATGGTTTGCTCGTAATGCCGGCGGTTAATATAAAAATTACCGGTTACGTTATCTGTTTGTTTAAAGTAATCCTCAATATCAGGCACCGGCTCGCGGCTCAACTCATTTACCGATCGTAGCAGCGGATAAATATTCGTTTCCAGGTAATGTTCAATATTTTGTTCAGTATCGGCTCTTATTCCCTGCGAAAGGCTTTCGGTAAATTCTTTCAGCGAAAGCACTATCAGTTCAGCAATATCCAAAAGCTTATTCCTGTTCAGTTTCTCGAGTAAAAAAAGCAACTGATCTATTTGCAGGGCGAGATCATTTTTAATACTCAAATTGCGGGTGATGGATGAATTCTGAATATCAACTTCCCCGTAAAGGGGATACACCTTTTTAAAAACTATTTGCTTTAAATGATAATCCAAACCCGAAACGATACTGGAAATATAATTTCTTGCCTCGCGCTCAAACTTCCAGTTCACGCTGGGATGCAGGGTAGTATAGTTGTTTTGTATAACGGCCTGTATGCGGTTTTGCGTTTCGCTTATCTTACGGTCAATGCCATCAACCAGGTAAGGCATTACCACCACCAGTTTGTTGGCATTAACACTGTTGAATGTTCCGGATGTAGCCGATACCAGTTCTAAAATACCCAGCAACACATCGTTTTTTATAACGGGGGCCAAAATCAAACTTTTAAAACCCTGCTTTGCAAAATTTTGAGCCATACGGTTAGTCGGATGGTCCTTTAAATAACGATCCACATCGGCCACTGCAAAATAAGTGTGTTCTTCAACCAGGTTTTGGTACGAGTTATCGCAAATTACATCGTCTTCGTCCAGCTCAGCTTTGCCATCTAACAAAAAGCTGTGCACTTTTTTAAACATAGAGCTGCTTAGCTTGCCCCGCGCTTCATCGTACATCGTAAAACCTACCTGTAGATCGGTTATCTGAAAAATGGAACTAAAAATAGATTCCAGGTTCTCCTGCACTTCGGCGGCAGCTATATTGCCCGTTAAATTATCTTTAAAATTTGAAACAGCATTTTGAACGGTTACGTCAACCAATGTTATAATGGAGAATCCTTTCATAATCCAGCTTCTGGCCGGGAATTTCTCCTTCCATAAAGCAAGATCGTCATAATTGTCCAGCAACAATTGTATGTCGTCAGCCGACAATACCGGAGCTTTGTCAGTTGCCGCCACCTCCATAAAATCAGCATTATATAAAATGCGGTAATGTTTAATAACGCCGCTTGCCGTTGGGATATCGTAAAACAGGGGTTTTGAAAAATCAAGATTGGTGTTGTAAACCTGGTTTAATATAATGCAGCAACACGCCACATAAAATTGATGCTCGTCAAAATCCCGAATATTAATTTCGAAACCCGGGCCGGCATCATGCAAAATATTGCGGAACCGTTCGCTATAATTAAATATCAGGCCCTGGTAAGGTATACTGATGGCTTTTATCTCGTTAAGGGTTAATATTTCAGGAAACAACTCGGTCATTAACCGTTTGATCAGTGGGGCGTTATCTTTTATTTGTGATATATCCGTAATGCCGTTCCGCAATTCGGGGTGTTTAGCTACATCTTCCAAAATGGCCTTTGTATCCGCGCCAAACAAACCCGCACCGTTGGCCTCCAAGTTTTCAAGCCTCTCAATTATTTGATGAAAGGAAAGCCTGAATTGAAACGGACTATCAAAAAACTGCGGAAGTATCATATCTTCAACCTATTTTTTTAAAAACGACATCGACAGCGCCGAACCCACACCTAAAAATGTCCCGGCAGCCACATCACTGGGATAATGTTCGCCTAAGTACATTCTTGAATAGCTTACCGAACCTGCCCACAAAAACGCCGGCGCTATTACATACCATTTTGGATAAGCAATAGATAAAGCTGTAGCTGTTGAGAAAGTTACCGACGCATGCCCCGATGGAAACGACGTACTGCCGGCACGGTAAACCGGTAGTATATTTGTATTTTGTACAAAGGGCCGCCGGCGGTTGGTTAAACGTTTAATCAAAAAATCTAATCCCGCCGAAACTGCTGTGCTGCTTGCCAAAAACAACGAATTTTGCCGCATGCCTTCGTTATGCCCTATCACACCGCCGATAAAAAGCACAGCCGGGGCGCCAATGCTGCCATAACGATACGAGTTTGACAAAAACAGCGCCGCATCCGTTTGCGCCGGTGTGCGGGTGTTTTGAATGTCAATCATCACGCGGTCGTCAAATCGCTGAATGGCATATTGGGCATAGCAGGTCCTTATCCCAATTATAAAAACAGGCAAAATCAGAAAACATCGATTCAACCTATCTCTCATTATTTAGCTATTATTACTGGTGTACCTCCAGAGCCATGCCGAAAGAATGCAGAAGCAACTATAAAGGCAACAACAGCAATAATAAGCCCGTACATAAATATGTTATAAGCTATACGCAAATAGTGATACTTTTTACCTAATACTACACCTTGCGCATACAAATCCTTAATTAAACTGCGGTACAAAAACTTTTTGTCTTCCATCATTATCTCCATTCCGGCGTTAAATTCATCGAGCTGCATTTTATAAAAATTGCCAAAAAAAAGCAGGTTAACCTTGCGGCTATCCAAATCGGCAGGGGTAAACATACCGTTGGGGATAGACGGCCGGGTGGATAATATAGAAAACGTCATGGCAAGCAAGCTGATGGTTAACAGGATGAACGATGGGATAATCAGGTAACCATATTCATCCAGCCTGCGCAATACCAAACTAATGATGGCCGATAAAATGATGGAGTTCACCGTAATCATGATATGTGCTTTTTTATCGGCCATATCACTCAAGCGCTGATGATTGCTGGAACTTATCCGGAACATGGTTTCAATGCCCTTATCAGGTTTTTCAACTTTCTCAACTTTAATCTTTTTAACTTCCTGCGATGGTGTTCCATCCGGCTGAACCGTCTCAGCAATTTCGGTTATTATCGTGGTTTCTTCTTCTTCCTTTTCGGCTTTCTTTTTTAGTTTTTGCAGATTTTTTTCCTTTTTGTCATTTAGTTGCCGCTTGCAATAATCGGTTTTATACTCGTGCTTTTCTAAAAACTGAATGGTTTTTTTCCGCCATTCACTTTTATCCATTTCGGTTTCGTGCAGTGCGTTATATTCTTTAAGCAGCAATTTATCTTCATTAAAAAAATCAGCCGTGCCTAAGTGAAACAGGTCCGCATCGCAAACAATTTGTTCCATTAAATTTTGCGGCGACTGCGGCATTTTGGTTGCCATAATACAACCCTTTACAGCCTTAATTGTACCATGTCCCGCTTTATGCTCGTCTAAAAACGTTTCGGCCAAAGCCGCACCGCGCTCTTCGTGCCCGCTTACATCGGTCACATAACCCAAATCATGAAACCAAACCGCAGCCAGCACAATAAAATGATCCTTTTCGCTTAAATCATAATGTTTGGCTATACGGGTTGCTGCTAACACCACATTTTCGGTATGTTGCAGGTTATGGAAGCTTAGCTTCGATGTATCTTTATCCTGGTAAAAGGCCAATACATAATCGCGTATTTGCTCAAGAACGTGCTGATGGTCCATTTTAGGTGATGTTAAAATTAAATTCTAAAGTTAAGAGAAATATACGGATACCAGCCTTCGTTTGAATGACCAACCAATACCTGTAATACCGTTAAACTCGCCGGGGAAAAATAAATACCCCCACCCACACCCTGGTGCCACTTGTTGGAGTTATCATCTTTTACCCACACACGCCCTGCATCGTAAAAACCGCTCAGACCTAATTGCCCGGGCAAAATATAACCGGCAATGTTAGCCAGCCTTACGCGAGCCTGCAAGTTGTTGAATATCATTTGTTGCCCGGCAAACCTGTTTTGCAAGTATCCCAGCAAATTACCCTGCCCGCCCAAAAATAACGATTGGTAAAACGCCGGGTTACCCACGCTTATACCACCGCCAATACGATCTGAAAGAACCACAATTGCCGCACTATCCAGTTTTTGATAAAAAGTAAACTCCGGGATTAACTGCCCAAATGATTTTGAAGAACTGTTAGCGCCCGCGTATGCCTGCAACTTGATATTGATATAATAGCCTGAAGAGGGCAGCACATTATTATCCCTGCCATTGCCGATGTAATTGGCTATTAAACCCAAATGGACTTTATTGTTTGTATAATTTGTGCTATCGTACGAGGTAATCAAGCCTGGTTGACTAACCGACCGGCCAACGTTATCATCAGCGCTTAAATGGTAGTATTGCAGCGATGGCCCAACACTAAAAGTGCTGCGTTTGCCGGTATGCCAGCGAAGCGCCGGGTCAAACTGTAAAATATCATACCGGGTGCGATAAAACTTATGATAGTCGCCCGATTTGTCAAGGACCGTCTCATTACCCTCGCCAAAAAAGTTCACAGTATTGTCCGGAGCGTCGACCAGTGCATTTAGTGTAAAATCGGCTTTGCCAATGGCTTGCGTCCACTGCCCGCTGTAATTTATCCGCACAGCATTAGTTTCGAACGAGTGTACGATCATCAGGTCCTGCATAGTTGCATACGGCAGTTTGCGAAAACCATCGCGACCGGTATACCTGAAACCCAGGCCAAGTAAAAAACCATCATCGCGGTTAACACCTGCTGTTGCCAGGGGCATCCATATATTGTAAGGGTTGTTTGGTAAAAACCGGGCGTTTAATGTATCATCCGAAAAATGTTTGCGCAAGCGGCTACTGTCTCCCGTAAACGTTACACCGTTATTTAAACCATACAGCGGCACGTGCCTGAAAGCATTTTGCACATCAAAGGTCTTATGACCGCCACTATCAATTACCCTCAATTTTATAGGCGATGTTTTGTTATTGATGATGATGTGATCGTTCCCTGCCGCTACATACAGCCTTACCTCTTTAGTAATATCCGGGTGATAGGTCATGTCCATCAATAAATCGCCGGTTTTACCACTTTCCTTCAGTTTGTTAATCACCACCCGCATAGCCTTATCAGGCGCATCGGTAATGTTCACCACTTCGTCCTTATCGCTGCTGCGGATATCAACCGTGCTGTATATAAAGCGGTAATATTCGTCCATTGCTGCCGGGATGTTATCCCGTCGGCGTTTAAGTTTGGCCAGCAGCGTGTCATTGCGGATACCGGATATTGCAGCCGGGAGACGTTTGATGCCCGCTTCCAGCACCTGATCGGTTTCGGCTTTTACAAAATCGTTTACAATACGCATAAATTCGTCGTGGCTCAATTGCCCGCCCTCAAATGGCTGCAAAAACCTGGTCTTATAGATAGAGTATTTAATACGCGGAATCGGCCCGTCGAAATTATCAAGCGTTGGTACCAGCCACTCATGCTTTGCCACCCAGGGCAGCACTCCCTGCATTACGTGTAATGCCTGGTCCCTGTCGCGGGGTACCGCTGTAAATATCCTGTCCTTACCGTCTTTGTTATAGGTCCATCGCCATTGGTCCTCGTGACGATCCCAGTCTCCAATTAGCAAATCGAGCAGGCGTGCCCGTAAAAACTCCTCGCCATCAACCCGGTTATTATGATCGGCAACCAGGGCTTTCATCATCTTTATGGTGTTTTCCGATTCGCCCGTAGGCTCCCGCTCTTCCAGCAGTACCACCCGACCGGCAAACTGGGTACTAAACGTTCCCATCGCCGGGTCGGCCACCAACACGCCAATCACAGGATTGGCATGGGGAACATTGGCAGCTTCAGCCAACGGCGGTACTATTAGTGCCGAATACGGATGCTGGGCGGTATATTCGTCATCCACCCAATCAAGCGCAAAAGTGCCCCGCAAGGTTTCGGGCACCAGCTTGTCGGGTATTTTTTCCACACTACGGATTACCCATTCCTTGCCGGTTTTATCTTTGGTCCGTACGGATTTGGTCTCCATCCCACCGCCAAACTGCTCGGGCGTAAGCCCACCATATACCTGCGATATCCGGATTAACGGCAGCTTAACCGGCGCCGCCCATTCCTGCCGGTAATTTTCGCCAAATATCCAGCGGTGAAAACCGTTTACATCGTTGTAGGAAGCGTGAACTTTTATGATAACACTGTCAGGAAAATCCTTATTGGTTGTTACCGTACTGCCAGCGGTTTGTGCCGATACCGTTTTTAGGCCCAAAAGGAATAAGAAGGAAAGTGTAAATCTGTTACCCATGCTGTTGAAGTTAATACCTGCTAAGCCTTTAAAGATAAAGCTAAAAAAAAATATTGACACATGGCATTTAATAAATGACGCAAAGGTGGCTATGCTTTCAACAAAACATAAAAATAAACCTTCGTCCTTGTCGAAAATCCCAATCCTTCGTAAACTTTAATGGCCCGCTCATTATCATCGCGCACATGCAAAAAAGGGATGTTACCAGCCGCCTTTATACGATGCAGATGATAAAGCAATAAAGCACGCGCATACCCCCTGCCCAGGTAATCGGGATGGGTACAAACTGCGCTTACTTCGGCATATTTAAAAGGATGTAATCGTTGTCCGGTCATGGCAACCAGTTTGTCATCATCAAAAATACCGTAATAATGCCCAAAATCAATTGTCCTTTCTGTAAAAGGGCCAGGGTTGGTTAATTTGGTCAAAGCCAGCATTTGTGGGATATGCTGGTCGGTTAGCTCAATTAGTTGATGCTGTTCTTCATAGATGCCTTCAACCGAATCGCATACCATTTGAAATCCTTTTATGACGTTAAGCACTTTCCATTTTGCAGGAATTTCGGGCTCTACGGTTGCAACAAACAATGATGGTCCGTTGTGCGGAAGCAAATCGTGAAGAATCTTGAAATTTTCAGCAGAATTTTCGCGCAAAGCCACAAATGGCGACACCTCTTTATCGAAGTATTTTACGCGGTCATTTCCGTTTGAAAGGTG
>JABDBM010000160.1 GCA_013288685.1 Bacteroidota bacterium
TTAACAACCCAGAAACATGGATTCCATAAAAGATCTCCGCCTTGCTGTTTTAATTGATGCCGACAATGTGCCTTACGCCAACGTGAAACAGATGTTCGAGGAAATTGCCAAGTATGGCACGCCCACCTTTAAACGCATTTATGCCGATTGGACCAAACCCACTGTTTCGGGCTGGAAAACCGTGTTGCTCGAAAATGCCATTACGCCTATTCAGCAATACAGCTACTCTACCGGCAAAAACTCCAGTGACAGCGCCATGATTATTGATGCTATGGACATTTTATACTCGGGCAAGGTGGATGGTTTTTGCATCGTATCCAGCGACAGCGATTTCACCCGGTTGGCTATCCGTCTGCGCGAAGCAGGTATGAAGGTGATAGGCATCGGCGAGAAAAAAACGCTGATCCCCTTTATTACCGCCTGCGATAAGTTTATCTACATCGAAATTTTGAAACAGGAAGAAGCAGCATCGGACGAGGAAAAAAAGATCAGGCCTTCAAACAAAAAGAAAGCTGCTAAAGCCGTACCCATCAACAAGGTAGATCAGCAACTGGTAAAACTGATTAAGGACAGCATAACCGATTTGGCTGATGAAAACGGCTGGGCACACCTGGGTAACCTGGGCAACCAGATATTAAAAAAGAAACCCGATTTCGACTCCCGCAATTATGGATATCCCAAAATGCTGCCACTTATAAAAAGCCTTAATAAATTTGATTTTGACGAGCGGGAATCGGGCAAGGGGAATAATAAACATGTTTATGTGAAGATAAAATAGGCGATAAGCTGTTTTACCGGGATATTTCATTTTTGGATGGTACCATTTACTTTTTGATCCGACTATTAGCAAATCCCCGCTAAATGAATAACCCTGATACCCGTTCCATTTTTAACGTTCCCGCTAAAGGGGCAATATGGGTTGCAAAATATTTACGGCATATTATATTAACAGCCCCGGCTGTTTCAATGTTATTTTGTTCAGCATCTGCTCAAAATATTTCAAGGGATAGCCTTGTGAAACTTACTGCCGCCGTAGATACTTTCAGAAATATCCATCCGATAGAAAAGCTATACCTCCAATTTGATAAACCGTATTACTCGCTTGGCGATACCATTTGGTTTAAGGCTTATTTATTTAATGCAGCGTACCTAACGCCATCGGCTAAAAGCGGGTTATTGTACATTGAACTGACAAACGACAGTGATAAAGTAGTAAGCCGCCAGATGTTACCTGTTGCTAATGGAATGAGCTGGGGCAATATTACACTTGACGCAAAAGAAATACCCGAGGGCAGCTATACCCTGCGCGCCTATACCAACTGGATGCTGAATTTTGGTGAAGATTATATTTTAAAAAAACGATTTTATTTAGGTAACACTATACAAAACAGCTGGCTGGTAAACACAAATATTAAATTGCTGAACGAAGCTGGTACAGATAAAGCCCACCTCAACCTTCAATTTTACCAACTGAATAAATTACCGGTTATTTTAAAAGATATGGAGCTGGACGTACGAGATGGGAAGAAGATATGGTATAAAAGCAAAATACAAACCAAAATGGATGGTTCGGTTGATGTTGGTTTTGCGCTCAAATCAAACACCAAACAGCTCACTTTAATTGTCCGCGATGTTAACAAAGCGGGGGAGGGGCATCAACTTGTTATCCCGGTTGCGCTAAACCGGCCCCAGGATATTGACCTGCAATTTATGCCCGAAGGCGGAAGCCTGGTAACCGGGCTACCGGCATATATAGGCTTTAAAGCGATTAATGCCGATGGAGAGGGTACAGACGTTGAAGGGGTAATTTATGATAGTGAACAACACGAAGTTGCGGCCTTTAAGACCATCCACAAAGGGATGGGTACATTTTACTTTACGCCGCTCGCAGGCGAAAGCTATACTGCTAAAGTTACCCTGCCCGGTAATTTGACGAAAATATACCGTTTGCCGCAGGTGCAAAATGGGGGCACGGTATTAAAAGTAAGGAATATTGCAGGCGCCGATTCGCTGGCTATAACGGTAACCGCTTCGCAGCCCAATGGTAGTTATTATTTAACAGGGCAGTCGCGGGGTATTGTTTGTTATGCCTCGGCTTTTAATTTGGTTGATCATGTTGCCAGGTTAAAAGTTGCCAAAGCGGCATTTCCAACCGGCATAGCACGTTTTACCCTGTTAAATGGGGAAGAACGCCCTTTAAATGAAAGAATAGCTTTTATAAATCATCATGATAACCTGCAAATTGACATAAAGCCCGATAAACCATCCTATAAAACCAGAGATAGTATTGCCTTTGCAATACACGTGAGCGATAAAAACCGGAACCCGGTAAAAGCTAATTTTTCGATTTCCGTAACCGATGATTCACAGGTAAAAACAGACAGTACCGGCAATAATATAATTACAAAGCTGCTGCTAACATCAGATCTCAAAGGTAACATTGAAGAGCCCGGTTATTATTTTGGCAATGATGCCGATGGCCGCCTTACACAACAACTTGATGTGCTGTTGTTAACCCAGGGCTGGGTGGGGTACAATTGGAAAGATATATTTAGCCCTCAAAAAAAAGAGCTATTTGCAGCCGAGCCGGAATTTACTATAAAAGGAAGTGTGGCCAATGCCTTTAATAAACCTTTGAAAAATAATCATGTGCTGCTTTTTTCGAAGAAACCGGCATTGTTATTGGACACCGTTACTGATATGAATGGCCGTTTTATATTCAAAAATGTTGTACCCTTAGATACGCCTGTTTTTTTACTGCAGGCCCGCAACAGAAATGGCAAAAGTTTTAATGTAGGCGTTACCGTTGATGAATTTAAACCGCCAATATTTAACAACAAGGCGGAAAGTGTACTGCCCTGGTATGTTAACAGCGACAGCACATTAACCAATTATGTAAAAACCAATATCATTACAAAAACAGAACGGGAAAAACTAATAGGTGGCCATGCCTTAAAGGAAGTGGTAATTAAAGCAAAAAAGATTATAAAAGATTCGCAAAACCTTAACGGGCCAGGGAATGCCGACGTGGTTATTGATGAACAAGAGTTGGAAAAGGCCGGTAAGAAAACATTTTTGGAACTGTTGCAGGAAAAAGTGCCGGGTTTTAAGGTTGGTTTTATGTTGCTATCGCCTCCTCCTGTTAGTCAAAAGGTGGTAGAAAACAGGCGGTTTGCCAAATTTATTATTGATGATGAAGACGAAACTACTGTTATTGATAAAGACCAATATTGGTACTATGTGAACAGTAAGCCTGTTAAGTTTATTATTGACGGCATCCCATTGTATAAAATTATGAGCATTGGTGCGAATGAGCCAGCCATCGGCAATATAACCGATTATCTGAATGCTCACTCGGCCGAGGATATTAAGGGTATTGAAGTAAATAGCTCCGCAAAATACACGTCCCGGTACCTGCCGGTTTTTTGGGCAAGCAAGGGAATAACCCCATCGGACCTCGCCTTTATCGAAATAACCACAAGGTCGGGCGGTGGCCCCGGAATAGGGAATACGCCAGGCACCTACCTGTATAAGCCGTTGCCGTTTAGTTTGCCGAAGCAATTTTACACTCCGCGATATGCTGTCAAAAACAAGGATATTACTGTTAAGGATTATCGTTCAACTATATACTGGCAACCTAACCTGGTTACTGATAACCGGGGAAACGCCACTGTATCATTTTATTCGGCCGATATAAAAGGCAGCTATACTGTAACTATTGAAGGTACTGATTGGAACGGGTATTTCGGAAGCAAAAAGTTGGTAATAAATATATCCGGTAAATAACAAGCTTTTGAATGAGGGAAATTAGCCACAGAGTTCTCTGCGGTAAAACTGAACATACAATGTATAAATTGCTGTTTGTTTTATAAACATACAATCGTTACAGAACCAGTTTTCTTATCGTTTATAAAGAAAGTAGCGCATCAGGCGATAACCCCCATAAACCATAGGCGGTGCAGCTACAACATCTATTGTATAATGGATGTGTTGTATTAACAGTAAACACATAATTGCAATAACGGCAGCAAGCCCTATTAGCCTGTCTGTCTTTTTCTCGAGGCAAAGGAAAATCAGCATCACCGTGGCCGTATGGCCCGAAAAAAATAAATCCTTGGTAATGGGGGCCTCTCCATAAAAGACACCGGTAAGCGGATCAACGATGGGGATTAAGCCTATAGGTGGCTCAAGTTTAAAAACGGCAATACAAATAATTCTGGTAATGGTAACCACCGCCAGCGACAACATATAAGTGATAAAGATTGAAGGGCTGCGCAGCGACCGGTAAAAAAGAAGCAGCATCATACCCCAAATAACTGCAAAAATTAAAACCGAAACATTACGTGCCGGAATTTGAGCTAAAAGCCAGTCATTTAATACAACACCTTTTCGTGCTTCTACGTAAGTGAAAAAATAAGGTAACGATAAGGTAAAAACTGGAATAAGAACGATAATCACAATCAGCCTTAACCGGGTTACCGGCGAGTTCCAGGCTTCTTTCCATACATCCTTTATTGACGGTTTTAACATACAAGCAAAACAATTTTTCAGCGCGCAAAAATACTAATTGCTAATACATTAAGAAACCTTTAACTTAATATTAAATAATATGATTGTAAAATAATGACGCTGAACTAACGCAACACTATTGCATTTATTAGTATATTTGAACCGTGAGAGTATCAAAACATGGTTCGAAACTGGATAACATAGGGATGACTGCCTCGATACTGTGCGCCATACACTGTGCTATTGTACCTTTGGTTATTACCACCCTGCCATTGCTGGGTTTGAGTTTTTTAGCAAACCCCTGGTTGGAGTGGAGCATGATTATACTTGCGCTTTTTATAGGTATTTACGCGATTGGCCTGTCGTATTTTCGTACTCATCATAAGATACTGCCAATGTTATTATTGATAACCGGGTTTTTAATTATTATAGCCGGGCATTTGTTTGTAACCAGTTGGCACGAAGCCATAGTAGTACCTATAGGGGGCTTAACTATTGCCATTGCCCACTTTTTTAATTACAGGTATGCCTGTGCCTGCCATTAATCGACATTCGAAATCCCAAAGCGGAATAAATTGCAAATCAAAATAAATCCGAAATCGAAATTCCGAAATCCGAAATCAAAAGATTAACTTTGCAAACGGTAAACTGTTTAGTAAATGGCCCACGTTCATAAAAATAATTTTGAGGGATTGCTGGAAAAGCACCATCTGAAAAAGACGGGGCCCCGGCTTAAAGTATTATCTATGCTCTCGTCAAAAAACGTAGCAACATCTCAGCCTGATTTAGAGAGTGTGATGGACGATATTGACCGGGTTACTTTATATCGCATATTAAACGCCTTCGAAGAAAAAGGTATTATTCATAAGGTTTTTGATTTAAATGGCACCGCAAATTATGCCATGTGCTCGTCCAATTGCGAAGAAAATCATCACCACGATGAGCACTTGCATTTTAATTGCACCTTTTGCAAAAACGTTTATTGTTTAGACGATTTAAATTTACCACCCTTTACCCTGCCCAGCGGCTTTAAACCCGAAGGCTTCACTTTATATGCTACCGGACTGTGCCCCAAATGCAGCAAAACTGCGGGAAAAAAAATAGATTGAAACAATTTATTCAGTTCGCTCGTATTCTACCCTAATGATTGTACAAGTCAAAAGATTAAGAGCATTCGTATATTATTCCCTGTTTTTATATTTTATATTAACATCATTCAGCGGCGGCGATGATAAATTCCCAATTCCCCCGTTTAAATTTAAAACCATTGTTATTGACGCGGGTCATGGCGGTAAAGACCCCGGCGCCAGCGGTGCATATTCGTGCGAAAAAGATGTGGCTTTGGCTGTAGCCAAAAAGCTGCAATTGCTGCTAAAACGTGATATGGGTGACGTAAATGTAATAATGACCCGTACAACAGACAAGTTTATTGAATTAAATAAGCGCTCGGAAATAGCCAACGAAAACCAGGCTAATCTGTTTATCTCCATACACTGTAACTCAACCCCGGCCGAAAACGCCAATAGCGCGAAAGGTGTAATGCTGCTGGTTTACGGCTATCACCGTAAGGAGGAACAGATGGAAGCTTTACGCGAAAACGCCTCCATTTATATCGAAAAAGATTACAAAAAAAATTATGCAGGCTATAACGAAAAAGACCCCGCATCACTTATCGTATTAAATGCCTTTATGCAAAAGTACCGCAAGCAAAGCATTTTATTTGGCCAGCTATTGGACAGGGAGTTTGTTGTTAACGATATCCGCAAAAGTCATGGCGTTAAAGAACAGGGCGTTTTGGTTTTAGCTCATAGCGCCATGCCTGCTGTACTGGTTGAAACCGGGTATATCAACAATGCAAAAGAAGAAAAATACCTAAACTCAAAAAACGGGCAGGATGCTATTGCCTCCTCTATATTCCGGGCGATAAAAGAGTATAGGGGGGAAATCAAGACGGAGTAGGGGAAGTCTGAAGTCTTTAGTCTAAAGCAACTTTCTTTCTAACTTCCAACTCAAGACTTTTAAAAACACGACCATGAAATCGATCCTCATAGCTTTTATTCTTTCCGCCGTTGTTGGTACCGCACTGGCTCAGCAAACTTTTTCGGCAGATGGATTTACCAAAAACCTGGGTAAAACGGGTACGCTTTGCGATACTGTTTATTCGCTGAAAATAGTGAGCGATACGCTTACTTTATTAAATATGGGGGGCGCTTATCCCAATCAAAAATATACAGTTGCAGTAAAAGGCAATAAAATAACCCTCGATTGGACCGCACTAAAAGGAAAACCTCTTTGTGTAACCGGCGTTTTTATTTTATACAAGGGCCGCCCCGAAATTGAAGTGGTCGAACCCGATCGGATTAATTTGCATT
>JABDBM010000161.1 GCA_013288685.1 Bacteroidota bacterium
AAGCACTTATTTTAGAAAATTACGGAGACGCGCTGGTACCCAAAGAAATTGAAAGGCCGGTTCCGAAGGATAACGAAGTATTGGTACAGATTAAAGCAGCAGGTATCAACCCGCTGGATACCAAGATCAAAGCGGGCAATGCGGCACATGCCAAAGTTATTTTACCTGCTATACTCGCGCTCGATATGGCTGGAATCGTGGTGGAAACCGGGAAGAACGTTAAAGGCTTTAAAGCCGGGGACGAAGTATACGGTCTGACCGGCGGTGTCGGCGGTGTACAGGGCTCACTTGCCGAATATGCAGCTGTTGATGCAGATCTGCTGGCCATAAAACCGGCCAATCTTACTATGGAGCAAGCTGCTGCTATGCCGCTGGGATTTATTACAGCGTGGGAGGCATTGGTAGACCGTGCGAAAATAAGTGAAGGCAAGACCGTCCTGATCCACGGTGGATCGGGTGGCGTCGGCAGCATGGCTTTACAGATAGCTGTTGCCAAAGGAGCCAGCGTTTTTACAACAGACAGTCCGGCAAAAAAGGAACTGGTTGAATCGCTCGGTGCGACCTCGATAGATTATACAAGTGTTCCGGTAGAAGAATACGTTGCAACTCATACGGAAGGTGAAGGATTCGACATTGTGCTGGATCTGGTAGGCGGAGCAGTGCTCGATGCATCATTCAAAGCAGCAAAAACTTATCACGGACACGTTGTCAGCGTATTGGGCTGGGGAACGCACAGTCTTGCGCCCTTGTCATTTCGAGGTGCCACTTATTCCGGTGTTTTTGCATTGCTGCCGCTGATCACCGGCAAACACAGACTGCATCACGGCGAAATTATGCGTAAAGCTACGCTTCTTGCTGAAGCAGGCAAGCTAAAGCCCCTGGTGGATCCGACCGGTTATAATTTTGAAAATATTGAAGAGGCATTTCAGGCTGTTGCCGGAGGTGTCTCGAAAGGTAAGGTAATTGTCAGTATCGGGTAATTTGTTTGTGATCAGTTAGTTAACCGCCGGGATCGCCCGGCGGTTTTTTGCTTAGGGAGGGAAAAGATATCAAGGTAAAAATCATTAATGAAAGGCTGTATAGCCGGCCTTTTAAAAACACGGAATTTGTGGTTGTTCTGGCGGCGTTGCTGATAAGGTTAGTATTTGCAGCGGGCCCCTACTCATGATCGTATAGTAATTGTATTTTATAAAAATAGGGAAAATGAAATGGGGTAGCCATAAAAATTGTGAATTGGAAATCTGTCTTAGCAAACCAAATGATTAACTTGTGCGAATCTCAAATACCAGAAATTGGATGGCCAGGAAATCTTCCCTGATTTTTTTGATAGGGTTATTGTTTTGCAGCATTTATGCAAAGGCCCAAAAGGATTCCACTTTCCTTGCAAAGCGAATGGACGCACCCTTTAAAAAGTTGCTGTTAGAACTTAGCACAACTTATTTTACAGTCGTTAAAGAAAATCAGGTTGACCTGGACAGTAGTTTGATTCATGTGAGTCGTGAACTGTCCCTCAGTCGTTTACCCATACTTGCTGATGGAATAGAGAATGAAAACATTTTAAACAATGCGGGATGGGTTGACCAACGCAAGCCCTGGGTAGGCCAAAAACAGCTAACCCGGGCAACTAAGCATGATCATGCCGCGCTTTCCATTCTTTTGGGCGCCTACTTTGCCTTCGAACCGGGAAATAACATTAAGACCATTAAAAGTGGTATGACTTACCTGCAAAATGGAATCAACGAATCGGTTGAAACATCAAACAATCAGTTAAAATTAGCCGGTCAACGGTTGATGGCGAAACTCTACCTGAAAAACGAGAATCTTGCAGAGGCTGATAAGTTATTTAACGCAGTAGGCGATGCCTATTTTAAATCAGGTAAATCGTCTGCTGCGGCTACCACCTACCTGTGGTGGGGCCTTTATGCACCGGTAACACCCTATGATACAAAACCACGGATAAACCATACCGAAACAGCCAGTCAAATCTTTAAAACACTTGATGACAAGGAAGGCCAGATTGATGCACTGATCAATGATTGCTACCTGCACCTTTTAATTAATGATCTGAAGAATGCAGAGATCGTTGCAAAAAAAGCGGTTAATTTAACGTCCATGGTTCACTTCCCCTACGCCCATTATGTCACTGCAGCGTTGATGACAACATCAATGTTCCAGGGGAAATTTGGCGAGCCGCTAACTTACACAATTACAAATATTGAAAGCGCTCAAAAAATGAATGATTTTATCGCTTTGCCTTATTTTGAAGACATAGTCGCCGGGCTTTATTATAATGAAGGGAACAGAGAGGATATTGCAATTAATTGGCAAAAAAAATCAGTTGACATTTTTTTACGGCAGCACGAACGTTCTGGGATGGGGGTAGGTACGCTGGTTGATATGTTAATGCACAATAACAGGCAAACAGAAGCCCGGTTATATTTAAAAAAGATAAATCAAATAGTTCCACCCGTCACGACTTTCGATTCGCTTTTTTACAACTTGACATTAGGGTCATACTATATTTATACGAGCCAGTGGGCATCGGCCCATAGGGTTTTAAACAACGCGGTACAGGAGGAGAAAAATGTCGAAACCCACGGATTGAGTGTCAGGAAACCGGATGTGTTGATCGCTTTAGCTACTTTGAATTACAAAGAGGGTAATTTCAAAGTTGCCAAAACCTATTACGAGCAGTATTTATCGTTGCAAGCCATAGGGAACGGCGGATTACACGGTGATAACGCCCTGGCGTTAGAGGCCCTGATCAAGATCGACTCTATTGCAGGCGATCAGAAATCGCAACTTGAAGATTATAGAAGATTTACGGAAGCTACGATCCGCAACTATAAAGTGTCTAAAATTATGCTGGCGGAGGAGCTGCAGGTTAAATACGCAACCTCAGCACGCATCAATCAAATCAAATTACTAAATCAAAAGGAACTTCTGGAGCAGGAAAATCTAAGGCAGGCGAACGTTACTAAAAACATTACTATAGCCGGAGTAGTACTATTATTGATCATAGCACTGCTCCTGTACCGGCAAGGAGAGATCAGGAAAAAAAATAATGAAATCACCGTTCAGAAAAACGAATTGATGCAGAAACTGCTTGATGAAAAAGAATGGCTATTAAAGGAGATACACCACCGGGTTAAAAATAATTTACACACTATCGCTTGTCTATTGGAATCTCAAGCGATTTATCTGGAAAATGACGCTTTGAAAGCTATTGAAAACAGCCGACATCGTATTTATGTCATGTCGCTGATCCACCAGAAACTTTATCAGTCGGATGATATTAAAATGGTAAATATGAAAACATACCTGACTGAATTTGTAGCCTATCTTAAGGAGAGCTTTGGCGAGCCAGCATCCATAGAACTTAAGTTAGAGGTGGAAGAAATTAAAATGAGTGCAGGCCAGGCCATTCCCATTGGACTCATTGTGAATGAAGCGATAACTAACGCATTTAAATATGCTTTTCCGGCCCCGAATAATGGCGTGATAAAGGTGGTTTTAAAAAAGATCAAAGATGAAATTTATTTGCTGGTATCTGATAATGGCGTCGGGTTTGAAAAATCAGATCAGGAAGTGAATTCACTTGGCCTGGAACTTATAAAAGGACTTTCACTTGATCTGGGCAGCAATCTAAGCCTCGAAACCGATAACGGAACTACTATTAAAATCAGATTCAAATACGATTCGGTTGAATTTCCTGAGGGAGACCGGCGACACCTCGTTTAAGGATCAGTTCATCGCGGTTATTTTTAATGGGCATCCTTATAAAATATAAAAGGATGCCCTTATGCCAAGCGTGTTTTTCTTCAGTGGTGAATACCGCATCAACTAATTTTACATTTACAAAAGGCATAAGAATTTATTTTTAAGTGGTTAAAATTATTTGATTAATTGGAAATGTCAGGGAAATATGGAAGGTTTCAGACTGCTTATATATCCGATTCGGGTAATTTCAGCGAGAGAATCCTGTTTCATGAGTTGACCATTGTGGTCGAAGCAGTTATAAAGTTCAACATGCGCTGATCCCGGATAAGGGCTATGCAGCACTTCCACCGTCAGCAAGCTGTCGGGTACATTGGCCCCGAACCAGTTTTCATCACCTTTTTTCTTCCAGGTGACCAGTGTCAAGTTACCTTTACCTGCGTACAGCACAGACATCGTACCGGCGGTTTTATTCATGGCTGAGGTAGTGAACTTTTGGTTTACAGTCAGGGATTTTAATGATTCCGGCAACGCTGCCCTCTCATTTATAAATCCTGTTTTGCCGGTATTATCACGGCAGGCGTTTAAAGCTAAAACGCAGGTTGCCACACTTATAATAAATCGTTTCATCTTAGTTTCTGATAGGTTGGGTAAAAACAAAATCTGCGTCTTTCATCGGCCGGTGACAGTTGATACACTCAGCTGCGAATAAGGCGGTCTTTCCGTAAGGAATTAAATTTTCCGTTTTAAAGCGTGCAAAACCCCATCCGTTCGTTGATGCATATTTTTGATGATCCTTGATCATATATTCCACCTGTTTAAAAGCGCCTGGGGTAATATTGCCCTTAGCGTCCTCCAGCTGATCCCAGGCCACCTTAGCGAAGATGGTGCCATCCGGCCACGGGTTAGTCCGGTTTTCCTTCACCGCTTTAACGGCAATATCATTACCGAAAATAACCCTCATCGTCCCGTTATCAAACCGGTCAGTGGTGCTGATTACCTGCCAGTTTTTATAATCAGGCAGGTACGCAATACCGTTCATTTCGACCGGCAATTTCTTTTGAGCTAAATCTTTTTTCTTCGGCTTTAGCTGATTATCTGCGACTTTTAACTTGGATGTATCTCCCGGTTTACTTTTTGCAGCCAAAGAGGAAACATAGGCCTTAAGAACAGTGAGTTCTGCGGGTGTTAATACTGCCTGCCTGTGTATGATGGTATAACTTTTTAATGGCATTGCCCCAGCTATAATCTGGTTAACAGATTCCCACAACTTGGCCTTCTGATCAGCCGACGGCATATTTTGCCATTGCGAAAAATTGAGAGCCTTCCTTCCGGTTTGTACATGGGCAGCTACCTGCCAATAAACTGGTGCTATCTGATCGTACCACCGAAGGTCAGTCGTATTGGAATGACAATCATAACAGGCATTTTTT
Source organism: Bacteroidota bacterium (assembly GCA_013288685.1). Classification (GTDB taxonomy): domain Bacteria; phylum Bacteroidota; class Bacteroidia; order Sphingobacteriales; family Sphingobacteriaceae; genus Mucilaginibacter. Next base: position 5,151 of record JABDBM010000161.1, read on the forward strand.
AAAATCGCTTTAATCTCGGGCGGTGCTTGAATTTCCGCATCGGCTTTAGAATTATTTATAGCCGGGTGATATAATTGCATGGCGATCAGTAAGACTGCCAATACTGACGATATTCGCAGCAGGTAAGTTCGTGATCTGTTCTTTGTTTGGTTCATTTTGCTTTGTATATGGTTAACGGATTAATTACAGTGGGCTATGACAGTTTGCATCAGGCCGAAAGCTGCTGGCTTATATCACTGAAACTTGATCGGATCAGGCGTCGGTAAGCGGTCGGACTCATCTTCGCATTTTTCTTAAAAAAATTAATAAAATGCGGCCCTTCATCAAAACCGAAGCAATAGCCGATTTCGCAGACATTCCATTTCGAGCCGTATAAAAGTACACCGGCTTCCTGTGTTATCCGGTCGGCTATCAGTTGCGACGTTGTTTTGCCGGTTATATCCTTTAAACTCCGGTTAAGATGGTTCACATGGACTGAAAGCTTTTCTGCAAAGTCTACAGGAAACCGGCATTGCATTTTCTCAGCCGGCGAACGGACCGGAAATTGTTTTTCTAAAAGTTCAAGGAACATGCCCGTCAGACGCAGGGCACCATTGGAACCGCATTGAAGTATATTCACGCGATTCCCGCTTATTGTGCTTTGATTGAGAGATCTCAGATTAGCTGTATTTTTTATAAAAAGATGGTTTTCCATGAGTTTGGGGTATTGATGTTTAAGGTTAATAATTATTTGCATGACAGGATTCGCATTACGCTCGTCTGCGACGACATGCTGAATTTTCCTGCGAGGAACGCGTTGACGCAAGGACAACAATCGATAAGAATGCCTCTATCTCCGCCGCAGGTTTCGACGGCATGGATATACTGATATCCGCTGCCGGCCGGATGACATTGGTGATCAATCAGGCTGATCGATACCTGATCAACGGTAAAAAACCGATCGTCCTGGTTACAGCGGATCCGATAATCGGATGTTACAGAAAAATCGAGTTCATATCCCTTGCTGTGAAGTTCTATTACCCTTCGTGTCAGATTCGTGCTGACCCCTCGCTGGTTGATCGGCTGATTCATATGATTCCGGATTTGCGTTGTCCTTAGCATTATTTCAAAAACATATTAGATATTTGTATGCCAATATTTAATATGTTAATTATCAGTACTTTAAATGATAGACTCTCTTTTCTGAACAGGCGATATATCGCTCTTGCTATTTTCAAGGGCGATATACCGCTAATCAGGTTCATTATCCGTGAGGTAAAGGCCACTATACTATCCAATTGGCTATTGCCAAGGACTATTGCGGCGCATACCAGCATAACTGAATGAGTGAGGATAAAAAGGATGGTGTCCATGTCTGTGAGATTTTAAGGCTGTCAATTAAAACACAGGTTCACTTAGTATGCCAATCATTTAAATGACTGTATGATAGTGCTTTATATTCTTTATAGATTGATCTTACATGTCACGTATCGGTTATCGACGAATTGAAAGCGACATTTCGCTAAATTTTTCCGATACCATTAGCCGGAATTCAGTTGATAACAGCATGAGTTAAGGTTACCGACTGAACGTCCTTGGGAATATCCAGATATACCGGTTTTTTGGAAGCGGTGGTAAAGCGTATCTCTTTCTTATTGCCTGTTGCTCGCTGATCATCATCCGGAAGTGTGAAGAAGGATTGATCGGGGGTA
>JABDBM010000162.1 GCA_013288685.1 Bacteroidota bacterium
GTTTTTTCATCGGCCGACAGGCTGCAATTGGAGGCCAGATCGTTAACTAATATTTTGCCGAGCAGTTTACCACCTTTATTAAAAATCCATATACCACCGGGGCCGGTGGCAAATACGTTGCTGTTTTTGTCTATTTTAAGCCCGTCGGGCATTCCGGCAGCAGTTTTAGAGGCAGCTTCGGCGCTGTAAAATATGCGTCCGTGGCTGAGCAGTCCGCTTTTATCAAGATCATAAACATACCAGTAAGCCTTTGCCGGGTCGGAATTGGAGATCAATAGGGTTTTGCCGCCGGGGAAAAAGCCAATGCCGTTTGGCCGGGTAAGCGAATCGGTAAGCAGGGTTATTTTACCATCGGCACTAATTCTATAAACGCCCTGGTACGGCGCTTCCTTTAGCGGGTCGGCAACGTTTTTTTCGAGGCCGTAGGGTGGGTCGGTAAAGTAAATGTCACCGTTGCTTAAAAATGTCAGGTCATTGGGGCTGTCAAATTTTTTGCCCTTGTATCCGGTTGCTATTTTGATGAATTTTGGTATGGGCTTATCCAAAGGGGCATCCATAACGGATACCACGCGGTCGCCATCCTGGCAAATCACCAATTGGCCTTTTATGTTTATCCCCAGTCCGTTCGAACCCAGTTCGCCACCGCGCGGGGTGGTGCCGGTATAGCCGGAGGGTTTAAGATAAATCTCCTTGCCTTTTTCCTTCGTCCATTTATAAATCACGTTCTTTTTCACATCCGAGAAGATAAACATTTTATATTTCTCTACCCATACCGGCCCTTCGCTCCAGGCGAAGCCATCGGCCAAAATAGTTGCCTTTGCGTTTTTGCTTACAATAGCGCTAAATGCCGGGTCGAATTGCTGCAAGCTGATTAATGGCTTTGCCGGCTGGGCGTATCCGGCGGTAGATGTACCGGCAAGCAGCAGCATGATAGCAGCGCGTTGAATAAACGTTGTCATAATTGGTATAATAAGGATTTGTGAAAACTAAGGTAAGCAATTTTGAGGAAAGCGGGTAAAGCAGCGTGTGGGGTGCACAGGGCAATCGGACCTTTGAAACTGTTTAATCAAAGGCTGTTTTTTACTCCTATCTCAAGGTGTTTATTTCCCACACACGCTCACGTATTTTTTTATATATAATTGGCTGATAATCAGGTATTATATTTTTAACTATAGGTTAAATTTGTATAAATAATTAAAAATCAAGTGTTTAATTTTTAAGGCACTTTAAATATAGTGTTTATATTGATAATCAGGTGTTTATATAGCTTTTTGCGCATTGTAAATTAATATAGAATCGATAAAATGCTTACAGAATTTTGGTTTCACCAATGCTATCAGGTTAAGAAATTTCTCTTACATAAACCAAGCTGCCCCAAATATGCGTAGACCCGATTGCCCTGTGCGGTTGCAATTATTTGATTATTTTTGAATAATACTTCATTTATTTTATCCCTCCAAACGCAGCAAAACTGGAGTTTTTATGTAATACCTCCACCGTGCTAAATCCAACCCTGGTGAGTAATGCCATCTGGTAATTCAGCGAGCGGGGAGTGTCCTCGTAAGCTACATAATCAAATACCTTCTTGCGGTATTCGGGGCCGCCCAGCGTTTCTATATAGCTGCCATATCTGTCTTCAAACAGCCTGGTTATAACTTCGGAATCGTGGGCAATCAAATCAGATATCCAAAAGCTGCCTCCGGGTTTTAGCGCTTTATAAATTTTATTGAACATTAATTCCCAATCATCGTCATCGCGCAAATGATGCAGGGTGGCAGCGGCCAATACAATATCAAAGTGATTATCTTCCAGGTCAAGGTTCCGCATGTCATCCTGAATTAAAGTCACCGTACCTGTGGTTTGCGGTGTAACCCTTTCTTTGGCTTTTTGTAACATGGGCGTGCTTAAATCATTCAATACGCAGTTGAGGTTAGGAACCTTACTTAACATTTTTAAGGTGTAATTACCGGCGCCGCAGCCAATGTCAAGCAGCTCTGTTGCGTGCGGGTTGGCATACTTTGCTGCTTCTGTGCATAGTTCCATGGTTAGCGGTGCGTCAATAGTGGTTTGCTGGCCCGTTTCCAGGTTCGAAAATCGTTCGGTGTCCTTGTCAAATCTTTCCCTTATCTCCTGGTTGGTTGCCTTTTTTGAGTAATCTGTTTTCATCTTTAAATTTCTATTTGCCGAAGTTAGCAGGTTTATTCATATTTGTAAAATATCAATTTTATCAATTATTGATACTCACCGAGTATTGATAATCAATAAGCGCATGGAATTACGACATCTTTTATACTTTAAAACGGTTGCAGAGGAATTACATTTCCGCAATGCGGCCTTAAAGCTTTTTATTTCGCAACCGCCCTTAAGCCGGCAAATTAAAGAGCTGGAAGATGAATTAGGCGTACTGCTGTTTACCCGGAAAAATAAACGCGTAAACCTTACCGATGCTGGTAAATATTTTAAAACAGAAGTGGACGCAATTTTTGCCCGGCTCGAAGAAAGTAAAAGCATTGTACAACAGATACACAAAAGCGAAAGCGGGGAACTAAAAATCGGCTATATCAGTTCGGTATACCAGTCGCACCTGGCTGATGTTTTATTAGCTATGCGCGATGTGTTCCCCTACATTAAAACAAATTTGTTTGAGATACCCACGCTGATGCAGATAAAGGCACTGGAACAGGGGAGTCTTGACGTAGGTATCCTGCGGGCGCCCGTGCATTCAAACCAATTAAAAGTGCAAACACTTTTCTTCGACCCTTTTATGGTAGTTATTCCTGACGCCGGGTTAAAGTTCCAAACGCAGGACAACCTCGCTGCTTACCTTAAACGCAGTCCGTTCATTTTTTTCAATAAAGATTTCGCCCCCGGCTATAACGACAAATTGGTAGAAATATGCGGGCGAATGGGCTTTAAACCCGAGATTGTACACGAGGCGAACAATGTACATTCGATATTACAGTTGATTGAAGCGGGCCTTGGCGTATCCATTTTGCCATATTCGCTCAGGCGGCAATATGGCCATTTAAAGGTATGCTTTATCGGACTGGAAAATATACCGGTAAACACGGAAGTGGTGCTGGCTTATAAACAAACCAACAAAAGCATAGCGCTAAAATGGTTTATTGAACATTATAATAAACCAGAGGAAGCACTTGATGACTAATCAACTTTTTAGCCTTTTTTTTTAGCTGCCCCCGCAATTACAAAAGCAACTCCGCAATAGGCAAGCGCTAAAAATGCGCTGGTAACTTCACCTCCCATATCGGCGGCAGAGGAAACTACAATCCGGGGGATGTGAAGGCAAATAAACCACATAAAAATCATCGTACCTAAAAGGGTGGCTGCTAATCCGCGCCGGATGTTCAAAGCAATCGCTATCCCCGAGCTTAATAATACCGCCCCGGTAATATACAGGCAGAGTACTGGATTAGGCGCCCATATTGGCACGTATCCCGCAGCCTCTTTCGCATACAAAAAATGATCAATGCTAAAGCTGATGATGGTGATAGCAAATAAAGTAACACCCAAGGGGATTAGCTTCTCTAAAAAGCCTGTAAGGGAATTTTTGTTTTTTTGGGGATAGCAGCCGGCAATTACAAATGCGCCGCCGGCAAATGTTAATTCTTTTGCCGCGTTCTCCCATTCGCCAAAATGCATATAATTTGAGGTTGCGAGAAACTCGTATGGGATATAATAAAAGCAAAATATCAACAGAAACACCCCGCTCAATAACAAAGAAATTGGCCTTATTTTCTTTTCAAAAACAATACATCCTCCCGCCAACACCAATAACACTCCGAAAATATACGCCAGCACCATTATTCCAGGGACAGCGGAATGGTTTGGAGGCAGCACCATATACGGAAAATCATGCTCATAAACTGTTTGGAATCCCATCCCGGCTATGGATACACCATAGAAAATGCGGCCTGTTTTAGATAGATTCATAAGGTTAAATAGCTTGGTTGATGATGGTTAATTACAATCGTAATATAATGAATACAAAGAACCATTTTTTTTCTAAAGTTTCACAGGAGAAAATAGCTTCCCCGGGGGGAGGGGGTTATATTTTTTACTAATTTAATAGCGAATTTGGTGTCAACTTAATTTAACAATAAAAATAGACCGAAAGGTAAACACGATGATTGACGATCAATTAGCCACGCATCAAACCATCCGGAAGTCAATTCGCGTAAATGCGTCATCAGCAGCGGTATGGGAGGCACTTACGCTGCCTGAACTGATGAAAAGCTGGATGCTTGATTCGGAAATCGAAATTGTTACTACCTGGGAAGTTGGAAGCCCTATCATCATAAGTGTGCAGGCGGAATCGCACAAAGCCGATTTTAAAAACACAGGCGTAGTTTTGCAGTTTGTGGAAAACAGCGTTTTAGAATACAGCCATTTAAGTTCTTTATCCCAACTGCCAGAACAGGACGAAAATTACACGCTGATCAAATTTACTTTACAGCAGGAGGAGAACCACACCCGTTTAGAACTGGATTTAAGTAATTTCCCAACGGAATCTACCTATAAACATATTGAATTTTACTGGAGCATTACGCTCGAAGTATTAAAGCGATTTGTAGAAGAAAGGTATGTACAATTAACTACCCCATTATGATCACCTACGATATCGAATCAAAAGATTTTGCTTTATCCCAACAAGGCATCCATCTGCTGCGCAACAGGTTCAATTATAAAACAATTAGCTTTTACGACATCGATAAAGCCACTTTCACCAGGGCATCGGATACAAAAAATATTGTCCTTGCTTTGATTGCAGGGATTTTATTAATTGTTTTTGCAATTTATCAGGCTATCGGCGTATTCCAGGACTTTCACGATCCTGAAGTGCACCGTATCTATATTGAATCGATAGTCCTCCCGGTTTTGCCCTTGCTTGTGGGCCTATACTGTATTTACATTGCGGTAAAAAAAGTGCCATTGCTTATTATTGAGAGTAAAAGCGAAAAACATAAACTTAGCCTGCAGGAATTTATCAAAGCCGGGCAAACGGAAATCCTGGAGATTTATTTGAAGGCAAAACTGAGAGAAAAGTTTTATGATAACCCAATGTAAAATATAACTCGATATGGAAAGCCGCAACTTTATTTTGACCGGCAGTGCTGCACAGTATTACTGGAAGGGCGAAGGGCTTTGCTCGGTGAAAACATTTCGTGGTGGTGCTGCTTATTACAATACCGGGAAAGGTAACTTTAGGGTCGACGAGACTTCGTTCCTGTTATTAAACGATGGTTCGGAATATGCTATCGAAATTGGCCAGCGTAAACCAGTTGATTCTTTTTGCCTTTTTTTCGACCGGAGCCTGCTGGATGAGTCATTTTACGGGATCGGGAGAACGGACAATTACCAGTTGGAAAATATCGGACATTACCAGCAGACGTCTGAACTGTTCGAACGGACCTATCCGTTGGCCTTTCTGGAAAATGCTATGGTTCCTTTAATATCCAACCACAAAGTGCTTGGCGCCGAGCCGCTCTGGCTGGAGCAATCTTTTCTCAGTGTTATGGAAGTTCTGAAAGAGCTACAGAACAATGACCGCGCAGCACGCGAACGATTGCAGGCCCTGCGGGCTTCAACCAGGGAGGAACTTTATCGCCGGACGCTGAAAGCCCGCGAATATATACACGCCAATTCGGAGCGTCCACTTAGTCTCCAGGAAATCGGACTCGCCGCGCATTTGTCGGTCAACCATTTGCTGCGCTGTTTTAAACAGGCCTTCGGGATGAGTCCGCATGTTTACCTCACCAAACTCAAAATCGCCAGTGCTCAAAACTTACTCAAAACAACTGCAATAAGTGTAAGTGCCATTGCCGAGGCAGTAGGTTTCATAAGCCTGGGAAGCTTCAGTTTACTGTTTAAGCAACACTGCGGAAAATCGCCCGAAGCTTATAGAAAAAGCCAGCTGCCCGGCCGCTTTGCTTAATGATCCGCCGAACCGCTAACCCTTTTTATTCGCCCACCATCCACTTCTTCCGACCTTGACTTACAAGGGTCGCTTATTAGGGTAAAAGAGGCTGAATCAGCAGTATAAAAGGTTATTTTGTACATGCCAGCTACATTGGCGCCGCAGTTGTTGTCGTACATCTTAAAGGTGTCGAGCTTGAACTCGTAGCGCCCCTGGTTTTCAACGTCCTTACCTACCGTAACTTTAAAATCACCGTTCGGTTTAAAATCGAGCACAACTTTTGAGTTGTTGGGGCCATTTGAGATCCAGGTACCTTCTAAAGTATGCGGAAAAGCAGCGAAGGACATGAACAGTACTACCGGTACCGCAAAGCATAAATTTCGTTTGATCATTTTTTTATGGATTAATTTATCCAAAGATATTTGTTGTAATAAAAAACGATTTATCGGATCTCACCTATTTTTATTTGGTGGTGACGGTTAGAAATCTTTTTTTTGAGTTTGCAAACTTTCAACTGTTGGGTATAGCTTTCGCTCAAAATGGTTTACCTGCTGGATTATTGAGGTCAATTACAAAGTCAGACATGCGCATTCCCTGACAATATAACTTACTTTTTGTTTCATCTAACCGTGCAGTAGCCGGCCAAACGTATCCATAATCACCGCTTGTGTTATTAAACCAATCGAAAGGAATTATTTGTAAATTATTGCCCTCAATTACAACTATTACAAACTTTTCATAATAGTCTAAATGATACTTAATGTTTTCTTTCCTCAAAAATGTGGCGAAGGAACTAATGTTCAGTCCTATATTAACATTGTTATGTCCAAAGTTCAATTCAGA
>JABDBM010000163.1:0-88 GCA_013288685.1 Bacteroidota bacterium
ATTGATCCTGAACTGCACATTTGGTTGGTTGGCCTGCGGATTTAATCGCCAAACGTTACCAGCGTCAATAAATACAGCGCCCTTTAAT
>JABDBM010000163.1:98-6776 GCA_013288685.1 Bacteroidota bacterium
CAAAAAAATCATCGGCAATTTTATACCGGTATTCAAGGTTTGCAATCAGCTTCACCTCGCCAAACTGATCCAGGTATTTTAAACGTGTACGTTGAATGTCGCCTTGCGAAGCGCTGTCGGCGGTGCCGGCCGGGCCATAAAAAGTAGCCCTGTTAAACTGACCGGGGCCGAGGGTACGCGGCAGCCAGGCCCGCATATCGTTAGCGCCGCCGGTATAAAATTCCTTTTCGAATACCCAGGTAGAGTCTCGGCTATTGCCGTAAGGAACCCCAATTCCAAAATTTACGCGGGCTATAAACTGCTTTTCGCCGCCCAAACTGCGATAAAATCGCAAATCCGTCTCGGCCTTAACATATTGCGAAAACGGATAACCAGCAAATGTACGTTGTCCCGCTGCGTTATGAGGCGTACCCAGCAATGAAGTTAACAAACTCATAGTATTGCCGCCAACATCAAGTGCACCGCGGAAATACATAAAGTTTCCGTAAGTATTTAGTGCTATGGTATTATATTGAAACGTATACTGGCTGCCGGTTGTAAAAACGGTACGCCCTATCAGGCGGTAGTAGGCAAATAAGTTTTTCGATAGTAATTCCCGTTGCGCCGCAGTGTCAATTATCCCGCGCGAAAACTCAATGTCAATAGGTGTAACAGTATGCAACTTGCGCGATGTTTCGGCAAAATCGTAGGTGATGGAATTAATAAAGCTTTCGCGTTCCACCAGTCCCTTTTGATAAAATAACTGGTAGTTGGTTGAGAATGTAGTATGCGGCACACCATATTTGCCCAAAATAGGCAGGTTGCTAAATGGCGAAACAATACGCGGATAAATAAGGCTGGCGCCTGCCCGCAAATCCTGATTTTCGATACCGTTGGGGTTGGCTACATTGCTGGCATTGTCAAATAAAACGCTCCAGTTTAGTTTTACCTGTAGTATGGCGGCGTTTTTAAATACATCCCTGTCGGTAAAAGTATTGCCTAAGTTATAGCCGTAACGGCCACCGTTAAATAGAAATTCGCCTTCCACACGGTCGGCCATTTGTTTTAAAGGAATGATGTCAATTTTGGTATCCAGCCGGTTAGTACTGTCCGGGAGTTTAATATAGGTTGGGTTAGGCACATTTCTGAATACGTTCAATTCCGACAGGCGGGATGTGGTTAAGGTTTGTTTATCAATATCATAAATCTGGCCCTTGCGTTGAAAATCATAATCGATAACCGTACGGGGCTTAAATTTATGCGAAAAGTCGACATAAGTAAATTGATCGTTAACATGCAGGGTATCGGCCTTTCCGGCGGTGCTGCCCGCACTATTGGCAATGGTAATAAACGTGTTATTTATTTTGTATATAGGGTGCGACTGTTTGCCGATAGGATTATCAATAGTCAGTTTCAGATCAATTACACTGCTTCGGAAAGTGGAGTCGTAAGTGAAATTGATGTACTGGCGGTAAAAATCAAAATAGCCATTTCGTTTCATGATGAGATAAAACTCATCCCTGTCGTAAGCCAGGCTGTCGGCGTCAAAACGGCCGCCCGGTTGCACGTGTGAAAACCGGGGACGGTTCACATGGTATAAATCGCGTACTTTATTGTCGGCAATGCTATCCTGTATCCGTCGTATCCGGAACATAGGGCCTTCTACAGCGGTAAATATAAGTTCGGCCTTTTTCTTTTTTACTTTTATAGTGTCGGTAACCTTAGCTTTTAAATAACCCTTGCTTTGCAGAAAACGTTCAATTTGCCCGCGCGAAAATTCAACCAAGTTGCTATCTAAAATAGCGGGTGGCTCACCAATATCTTTTTTGCCGTTCCGGCTGAACAGGTAATAGAATTCCAGGTTAAGTACATTGTTGGGTTGCTGTTCCTTATCTACATAGTTTAGCGCCGCCAGCGTAAATTCTTTATCAACGCCTTTTATGGTTACTTTACGTACCAATGCCTGGTATGGTTTAAGCCTGCGCGTTAAACTGCAACCCGAAAGTATAATGAGCGGAAGAATGGTTAATATTGCAAGGTGGTAATTGCCAGGTTTAAAATATGCTTTCAAAATCTCAAATCAGTTTATTAAAGTCCTTACAACATAAAAAAGAGCGCAGGGAGCATGGCTTGTTTTTGGTTGAAGGGTACAAATCGGTTATTGAATTTATAAATTCGCCCTACCAAACCGAGGTAATTTACCATACCGCTGCGTTCGACCCAAAATTGCTGAAATTATCCCGAAAAATAAACTTATGTGAAATTTCTGTTACAGATTTAGAAAAAATCAGCAGTTTAAAAACTCCACAGGAAGTTACAGCGCTTGTGAAAATCCCGGCATGGCCCAGCCTAAATAACGCAAAGCTTAAAGAAAAGTTCTCGTTAGTTTTAGATGGTATACAAGATCCGGGCAATTTAGGCACCATTATCCGCACCGCTGACTGGTTTGGCATCAATACCATTATCTGCTCGGACGATACGGTGGATGCGTATAACCCAAAGGTAGTGCAGGCCAGCATGGGTTCGCTTTCGCGGATAAATATTTACTACGAACCATTAGCGAGCCTTTTACCCACGCTAAACCTCCCCATATTTGGCGCATTGCTGAATGGCGGAAACATTTACGAAACCAATTTTGGCAACCAGGGATTAATTGTTATGGGCAACGAAGGAAACGGCCTAAGGCCTGATATTGAGGCGCTAATAAATAAAGCCATAACTATTCCGCGCAGGGGAGAAGCTGAATCATTAAACGTGGCTATAGCTACAGCGCTTTTTTGTTCGGAAATTAGCAGAAAAATAGCATAATAAAGTTGCCGGGCAATAAATAATTGTTATTTTTGCAACCTTGAAAAAAGGTCGGGTGGCCGAGTGGCTAGGCAGAGGTCTGCAAAACCTTTTACAGCGGTTCGAATCCGCTCCCGACCTCAAAAGGATTAAAAACATTAAAAATAAAGCACCATGGGCGTTACCCGTTTAAAAAGAAAAGATAGGAAAAACAAAACTACTTCGAGGTTAGAAGTACAATTCCTGAAACTGGCTACCAACTTAGAAGCTGGAAGCCGTTCGGCCGAATCAAAACACAGCCAGATTACTAAAAACAACGCTGTTTTAGCTAAAGCTGCTGCTGCATTATAATATTTCGCTTACGCGGATATTATTTGTGCCAAATAATATTATAAGTCCCGTTGGTGTAAAACCGGTGGGATTTTTTTGTGTCTGAACCATAACTTTTTAGGTAGTATTGTTTCTCAGCGACTTTCAAGATGGCTGCGCCGTTCATAGAATTTGATGATTAAAGGATTTAAATTTAAATCATGACAATCCATTAATCCTACAAATCATGGTTCAGACAGTTTAGGGCATCACTTCTGCCAGCTTCCGGTTCAATTCCGGAATATTTCCTTTATAATCGGTTCCAACATAGCGCCCTATAATCTTGCCGTTTTTATCTATTAAAATTACTGTTGGTATCACTTTTACACCCCAATTACGGTTGAATTCTTTGCCATTTTTGTTGGCTGCCGGGTAAATATTATGCCATTTATTCATCCCATCATTGGTTGCCCCGGTAACCCACGCGCCGATGCTATCATCGCCCGAAACGCTGATCACCTCCAAACCTTTGTCGTGATATTTGTTGTAAATAACCTTTAGTCGCATGGTAAACTGCCGGCAGGGCATACACCAGCTGGCCCAAAAATCAAGTAATACATAGTTTTTGCCGCGAAAGGATGATAAGGTTAACGGCTTATCATCCATGTCCATCATGGTAAAGTCTTTTGCCGTAGTGTCAGCAACTGGCTTCCGGATGGTGTCGCAAGACTCGGCTGCGGTTGCCCGGCTGGCAAAGGCGGTTTTATTTCCTTTGTTTATGGTAAAACCACATAGAATTACATAAACGGTAACCATTTTTAGTAATAAAATCCGTCTATTCATACCACCTTTATGATTTTAGTAGTTTTTTATTGATCCGCTTGATCAGCCCCGGCCCTTCATAAATAAAACCCGTATACAATTGCACCAGCGATGCGCCGGCATTTAGTTTTTCAACAGCCTCATCAGCCGAATGTATACCACCAACACCAATAATTGGAAATGCGCCCCCCGATTTTTTTGAAAGATAAGCGATCACTTCCGTTGATCGTTTAGTTAAGGGTTTGCCGCTTAAGCCGCCGGTTTCCGTTTTCAATTCATCCGGCGATGCCAACCCGTCGCGGCCAATGGTAGTGTTGGTAGCTATAATGCCCGTAATATGCGTTTCCTTAACTATCTCTACAATATCGTCCAATTGTTCGTCGGTTAAATCGGGGGCAATTTTGAGGAGGACAGGCCTGCTGATACCATTTTTTGAATTACGCTGCTGCAAGGTGTTTAATAATAGCATTAACGGCTCTTTTTCCTGTAAAGCGCGTAAACCAGGTGTATTGGGCGAACTTACATTCACCACAAAATAATCAACCACATCAAATAAACGGTCGAAACATTTTATGTAATCGCTTACCGCATCTTCATTAGGAGTAACTTTATTTTTACCGATATTACCGCCGATAATCAAACTTTTTTGCGCGCCTTGTGCCTTGCGGCGAAAAGCGGCTAACCGTTCGGCCACTACATCAACACCTAAATTATTAAAACCCATACGGTTAATAAGGGCGCCATCGGCCGGTAGCCTGAACATGCGTGGTTTGGGATTGCCATCCTGCGGCAGAGGAGTTACCGTACCAATCTCCACAAAACCAAAGCCCATAGTGGCCATTTCACCCATCATTTCGCCGTTTTTATCAAACCCGGCAGCCAGGCCCACAGGGTTTTTAAATTTTAGCCCGAATACTTCTTTTTCGAGCCTCATATCTTTTAAATCCCACACCGCCCGGCTCAAAGCCGCGCCACCGGGAAAACGGTTAAAACGTTTCAGATTAGCCGTTACAAAATAATGTACCTTCTCCGGGTCGAACTTAAAAAGAATGGGTTTTATTAACGAATACATACGGCAAAGGTAGTTTTTTTGCCTCATGGTTCATAAGGGAGTTCATAGTTCATGGATCATAATCTGAGGCAAATCGTAATTGGCGACCCAAGACATCGCCTCTGCGCAATTTTTTCGTGACAGATTTGCGATGTAATTTCATAAATCGAAAGAATAACTATATTAGCGAAAGTTAACCAAATAAACAAAGCGGCTGTGGCCAATCGCCTCCGGGCTTCCGGCTATGAACCATGAACTATGAACCATGAACAATAAATCCAATCGTCGTAATTTTATAAAAAATACTTCAATGGCAACTGTGGCTACTTTGGCCCTGCCGCAATTGGTTTCGGCAGCTTTTGCCAAAGAAAATATTAAGAAATTGAATTTGGATAAGGATGACGTGATCCTTTTCCAGGGCGATTCTATTACCGACTGGGGGCGCGATCATAATAAATCGTTTCCTAATGATACCGGTACTATGGGTACAGGATACGCCATGTTAACGGCCTCACAATTGTTGTTGCAAAACCCCGATAAGAATTTGCAAATCTACAACAAAGGCATCAGTGGTAACAAAGTTTACCAATTGGCTGAGCGTTGGGACACCGATTGCCTTGCGCTAAAACCCAATGTGTTAAGCATCCACATTGGTGTAAACGATTATTGGCATACTATAACATCGGGTTATACCGGCACCATTGATAATTATATTAGCGACTACCATAAATTGCTCGACCGTACCAAACAAGCGCTGCCCAATATAAAACTTGTTATTTGCGAGCCATTCGGTGTAAAAGGGGTGAGAGCAGTTAATGATAGCTGGTACCCAACCTTTGATTTGTTCCGGAAAGCGGCTCGCGATATTGCCAATGAATACGGTGCAACGTTTGTACCCTGGCAATCGGTGTTTGATAAGGCTCTTGAGCTGGCCCCCGGCTCGTACTGGACGCTGGATGGCGTACATCCTGCTATTGCAGGCGAAGCCCTGATGGCACGCGCCTGGATGGAAGCCATTGGATAGTTGGCAGTTTTCAGTTTTCAGTTTTCAGTTTTCAGTTTTCAGCAGGCAGTTTGAGCTGAAAAACGACACAAAAAAAGCACGGAGTTCAAAACTTCGTGCTTTTTTCTTTTCTATCTTTTCCGTCTTTCAGACTTTTCGGACTACAAGTACGATTGTAAAAGGTTAGCTTTTGAGTTATGCCTCAAACGCATCAGTGCTTTATCCTTAATCTGGCGAACGCGTTCGCGGGTTAAGTCAAATTTCTCGCCTATTTCTTCTAACGAATGCGGCGCGTGGCTGCCTAAGCCGAAAAACAATACGATAACTTCGCGGTCGCGTTCGGCTAAAATGCTCAGCGAACGTTTAATTTCCTGCGAAAGCGAATCAACCATCAGGTCGTTGTCTGTACTGGCATCGCTGCTTTGCAATACATCTAACAAAGTATTTTCTTCGCCGGCTACAAATGGCGCATCCATTGATACCTGGCGGCCCGAATTTGATAACGAGTCGGATATTTTTTCAACGGTAGTTTCCATTGCTTCTGCTAATTCTTCGGGAGTTGGCTGGCGCTCAAAATCTTGCTCCAGTTTTGATGCTGATTTATGAATTTTGCTAAGGGTACCTATCTGGTTTAATGGCAAACGTACAATACGGCTCTGTTCGGCCACAGCCGATAAAATTGATTGACGAATCCACCATACAGCGTACGAAATAAATTTAAAGCCCT
>JABDBM010000164.1 GCA_013288685.1 Bacteroidota bacterium
GAAATACATGGACAGGCTGGGCATTAAGTGCCGCTACATTCACTCTGAAGTTAAAACCTTGCAAAGAGTAGAAATATTAAGGGGATTACGTTTAGGTGAGTTTGACGTATTAATAGGCATAAACCTGCTGCGCGAAGGCCTTGATTTACCCGAAGTATCCTTAGTAGCTATATTAGATGCCGATAAGGAAGGATTTTTGCGCTCGGAACGTTCGCTGATACAAACCATTGGCCGCGCCGCGCGCAATGACCGTGGCCGGGTTATTATGTACGCCGATAAGATTACCGATTCGATGCAGATTACCATGGACGAGACGGACCGCCGCCGGGACATACAAATTGCCTATAACACTAAACATGGTATTACGCCATTAACGGTTGGCAAAACCCGCGAGGAAATTATTGAACAAACATCGGTAGTTGATTTTAAAGGCGGTGTACAAAAAGCCTATGTAGAAGAAACGATGACCAACCTGGCTGCCGACCCAATTGTGCAATACATGACCAAGCCCGATTTGAAAAAATCTATCGAAAACACCAAAAAAGAAATGCTTGCCGCCGCCAAAAACATGGACTTTTTGTTAGCCGCCAAATTGCGCGATGAAATGTTTTCGCTGGAAAAATTAATGGAAGAAAAGTTTTGATTTTTTGATGTGCAGATGAGCGGATGTGCAGATGTGCAAATGCGGGGATGTGCAGATGGATGAATTGTCGCCTTAACGGTGGCATTATTGGTTTGCTTAAGGGTTAATTCGATATCCGTCGCTTGGGGCAACTGCAAGGGCGGCACTACCTAATCTTCTGCATATTCATTCCTCATCTGCACATCTGCACATTTCCGCATCTGCACATTTCCGCATCTGCACATTCATTCCGCATTTGCACATTTTCACATCTGCACATCAATCCCTCTGTAACAAAAACATCAACCTAAAGTCAAAAAATAAAGCAAAAACACATTCGGACATTTTTACCGTTATAGTGTTATATTTGTACGCTTAATTTTAATCAGATTATGGAGGAGTTTATTGGTTTTGTGCTTACCGTACTTTTGGTTTGGTATATAATAAAAGCGCTGGCGCGTATATTTTTGCCTATGCTTTTTCAAAATGTAGTGAACAAAGCACAACAGCAACAACAGCAGCAAAACTATCGTCAAAATTATAACGCCAATCCCAATCAGGGCAAAGTAAAAGTTGATTACGTACCTCAATCAAAAAAAGGTTCGGTGCCCGACTCGGAAGGTGAGTTTATTGACTACGAAGAAATAAAATAGCTTTTATGCTGCCCGAAGAAGTATACAAACGCCGGCCAAGGCACAACAACACGCCCGAATCAGTCACCCTGATTATCGCAAACTTTGTTGTGGTTTCTATAGGTGTTACCCTTTTTGCCGACCGCAACCATGTTCATTGGTTTTTTTGGGTAGTTATTGGCTTATTAGCTTTGTATAATGCCTTCACTATCCGCCGTAACCGCGAAGACTATAATAAGGTTACAACAATTGTGTACGTAGCAAGTGTAGCCGTATTGGTGGCAGCGTTTTTCCTTTTTAAAAACCAGGGATAGAGAGCCGGAAAGAAGCATGACGGCAAGAATCAGGATAAAAGATTCTTATTTGTTGAGTCTTATCGTCTTACATCCTGCCTCTTATTGTCTTGCTTCTTGTCTCTTAAAATCTTGCATCTATTTTTTTAATTCCTATTCCCAATCAAATTTCTATTTTTGGGGAAAATATTATCCTTTTAATAAACTTAGATGAATAACTGGTTCAAGCGGAATGGCATACACTTTGGAGTTGCAGCCATTTTTTTGGTGATATGCCTATTTTATTTTACACCCGCATTTCAGGGTAAAACATTAGGGCAAACGGATGTGCTGGGCGCCCAATCAACCCAAAAAGAAATTAACGACTACAAGGCAAAAGATACCACCATTTTGTGGACGAACCAAATTTTGGGCGGTATGCCGGTATTTCAGATATGGGCCCCTTACCCCAACAACGCCACTACATGGGTGGTAAAAGCATTAACCAATGTTTTCCCTAATCCGCTTTATAATGTATTGGTGCTATTATTTGGCACCTATTTTTTATTCTGTGTATTAAAGCTCAAGCCATGGCTTGCGGCGGCGGGCGCAGTGGCGTTCACCTTCTCATCGTACAATATTATTTTGCTCGTTGCAGGGCACTCTAACCAGGCCTTTGCCATTGCCTTTTTTGCGCCTATAATAGGTGGTATACTGTTAACCCTACGGGGCGAATATCTGAAGGGAACAGCATTAACCGCGTTCTTTTTGGCGATGGAAATAAGGGCCAACCATATTCAAATGACTTACTATTTGATGATGGCCCTGTTGATATTATTAGGTATAGAACTTTACCATGCTTTTAAAAACAAAACCTTGCCTGCTTTTGGCAAGGCAATGGCTTATTTAGCTGTAGGCATGGTGCTGGCGCTGGCTGTAAATGCTTCGAGCTTGTGGAGCACCGCCGAATATGCCAAATACAGCTACCGCGGCAAATCAAACCTTACACAGCATGTTAAGGAGCCCGGCAACGGATTAACTAAAGAGTATGCTTATCAGTGGAGCCAGGGAATTGGCGAGTGCTTTACCTTTTTAGTGCCTAATGCCTATGGTGGAAGCACGTCGGGTACCGATTTGCCTGATCAAAACTCGGCAACCGCCAAGGTATTCCTCGACAAAAACATTCCTGCGGATCAGGCAGTTAATTATGCCCAGCAAATTACTACCGGAATGCCGGGACTTACCATGTACTGGGGCAACAAACCCTCTACGGCGGGGCCATTTTATTTTGGCGCAATTATCTGCTTCCTGTTTGTATTCGGTTTAATGGTTGTTAAAAGCCGCATTAAATGGTGGATATTGGGTACCGTAATATTAACGCTGTTGCTTTCTTTTGGCGGCAACTGGCCTTATGTGTCTGATTTGTTCTTTAACTATTTCCCGCTGTATAATAACTTCCGAGCCGTTGAATCCATTATTGCGGTTACCATGCTTTGCTTCCCGCTATTAGCGTTTTTGGCAGTGCAGGAAATTATCGATAATCCGGATAAAGCAATATTGTTTAAAAAACTAAAAATTGCTTTATACATCACCGGCGGCGTTACGTTGTTATTAATTGTAGCCCCAACCCTGCTATTGAGCTTTAAATCAGCCGATCACCAGGCCGGTATTACCCAGCTCGCCAATGCATTTAAGGGCGACAATACAATGGCCACCAGCGTTGCCAATGCTGTTGTAAGCGACCGAAAAGGTTTAGAACAGGCCGATGCCATCCGTTCATTAATATTTATCGCCATTGCTTTTGGCCTGATCTGGTTATTTATAAAGGAAAAAATTAACCTCACCGTATTTTCATTTGTACTATTTGCATTAACGCTGGTTGATTTATGGCAGATAGATAAACGTTATTTAAAAGACGCTAACTTCCAGGACAAACAGGAAGCCGACCAGGTAGTTAAACCACGCGAGGTAGATACATTTATTTCAAAGGACACCGATCCCGATTTCAGGGTGTTTGATGCTTCGGCCATAAGGGATATGAAACAGGATACCTACAATCCTTTCTTCCACAAATCAATCAGTGGCTACTCCGCTGCGCGTTTAAAACGTTATGACGAATTGATGGATAACCAATTGTTTCAGAACCCGCCAAATCACGATGTTTTGGACATGCTGAATACCAAATATATCATACAGCAGGATACAGGCCGTAATTATTCTATGGTGGCCAATCAAACAGCTTGTGGTCACGTTTGGTTTGTGAAAAAGATAAGCTTCGTAAAAAATTCCGATCAGGAAATGCAGGCTATTTCGGCCTTTTCCCCGAAAGATGAAGCCATTGTCGACCAGCAATTCAAGCCCTTAATAGATACAAAAGCAGCATCTGCCGACCCTGCTGCCACCATTAAGCTGGTGAGTTATAATCCGGATCACCTGGTGTACCAATCGGGTGCAGTTTCAACGGAGATAGCTGTATTCTCCGAAATTTATTATGAGAAAGACTGGAAAATGCTGATTGATGGTGAAGAAAAACCATATTTCCGCGCCGACTATGTATTACGCGCTGCGCAAATTCCCTTAGGTAATCACAAAATTGAGTTTATCTTCCACCCGGCATCTTACTACACCGGCGAAACTATCTCGCTTGCTGGTTCTATTTTGCTGATACTGGCCTTAGGCGGCGCTGTTTATGTTGATGCTAAAAGAAAGAAAACTTTAGTGCCCGAGCCGACACCGGTTAAAAAGCCTGCTGCTGCTGCTGCTCCGCTTGTTGCCAAAAAAGGGAAGAAATAGCGGCGTTGAAAGGTTTGTCATAACCTGCGTAATCAATACCAAATTAAATAGCGGTTAGTTAAATACTAATCGCTATTTTCGTTTAGACCGATCCGTATTGCTACTTCATCAATAAAATTGTAAATTTACATTATGAATGGACTATTAGAAAGAATTACAACTGACGCAAACATTTGTCACGGTAAAGCGTGCATTCGGCACATGCGCTGGCCAGTAGAAGTAATTATAGATTTGATAGCTTCCGGAATGTCGTTTGAAGAGATTACTAACGACCACCCAGAATTGGAAAAGGAGGATATTCTTGCCTCATTGGCATATGCAAAAATGACTCTGTCAGGTAAATCACTGTTAGAAGTAAATTAAATGGACTTTTTGATTGATGTTCATTTGCCTATCAGTCTTTCAAAGTTCTTAGACAGGCAAACCAATTGTACATCGATTCATATAAATCAAATACTTCAAAAATGGCATACATCGGATGCTGACATTTGTAAGCACGCTGACTTAAATAATTTAGTTGTCATTACAAAAGACGCAGATTTCAAAAATTCTTACCTCATAAACAGAACTCCTAAAAAAATAATTAGGATCGCGTTAGGCAATATTTCTAATACCGAACTTCTCGTTGTTATTGAAAAATATCTTCCTTTTATCCTTCCTTTAGCGATAAAAAACAATTTTTATATCGAACTAAATCATGAGCAAATCAACGTAACAGATTAGTTCCGCATTAATCATTCGTCCGCCTGTTTCTCAACCAATACCATCCCAGGTTAGACGCTATCACAGCATGATTAAACACAGTTGGGACTAAGCCATAATAACGCTTCATAATATCAAATCGCTCCATCAGGCTTTGGCGATGCTTGGTTTTAGACATCCCTCCTACCAAATATTTAGCCACATATTGATTTACGTTAACTATCCGCTTTGCTTTTTTCGCTGCCCGGATTATCCAGTCAATATCAGCGCTTAGCTGATACCTGCGGTCGAATGGTTCGGCTATAGAGCGGCGTACATAAATAGCCTGGTGACTTATACTCATGCCGTACTTAAACCCGCGCCAGGTAAACTGTTTTGGGGCCTTATGGCGGCGTTGGCCCAGGCTTTGGCCCTCGTTATTAATCATTTCGGTTTCTCCATAGTAAATATCTGCATCGTTGCCTGCAGCAAAGACGCTTGCTACGGTATCAGGCGCATAAAATTCATCGCCCGAGTTCATAAATAAAACATAATCGCCCGTTGCGCCCGCAAGGCCTTTGTTCATCGCATCGTAAATACCTTCATCTTTCTCACTTACAAGCTTCGCTACACTATTTCCATAGCGTTTTATCACATCCAGCGTACCATCGGTTGATTGTCCATCTACCACAATGTATTCAATATTAGCATACGTTTGATTTAAAACGGAAAGCATGGTCCGTTCGATATCACGGACGTTATTGTAAACTATAGTTATTACGCTCAACTTTGGTAGCCAGTCCCGTTTCATTCGCCCTTTAATTTTAACAAGTTATTGTACAATTGCGTGTGGCGCCCGGCAATTACCTCTTCCGAAAAGTTATCCATAACCGTCTGCCGCGCTTGTTGGTTCAGTTTTTCCTTTTCGGGATGTTTGATGGCCCACTCCATCCCATCCGCAAAACTTTCAGACGAACGATATTCAGCCAGGTAGCCGTTGTATTGATGTTTAACCATATCGGGTATACCACCGGTTGTAAACGCAATAACAGGGGTGCCGCAGGATAAACTCTCCATTACCGTATACGGTAAATTATCTTCGAGCGACGGCGTTAAAAAGGCATCAGCGGAAGCATAGCAGGCAGCCAGCTTTTCATCATTATTTATAGTCCCTAAAAATGTTGTTTTAAACGGAAATTCGGGCACATCTTCGGTATTGCGGTTGCCAAATACTACGAGCTCTATTTGATCAGCATTGATGCCGCTTCTTTCTTTTAACATCGCCAGGCTTTCCAATAAATAGGAAGTGCCCTTGTGTAAATCCTTGCGCGATGGCATAAAGCCACTTAAAAAAATAAATTTATCAGCAGGCAAGCCAAATTGTTCCCTCGCCAGCTTTTTATCCAGCGGTATAAAAACATCCGTTTCCAGTGTATTAGGTATTTGAGCAGTTGCCTTTCCTTTCATCAGGCTGCTTGCCGCTACTGAAGCGAGCATCCATGAGCTTGGCGCGATCACCGTAAAATTCAGCTTCTCATAAGCCTTATGCTTTTGCAGCCATATCCTGTGCGAAATATCAGCGGGCCCTTCG
>JABDBM010000165.1:0-454 GCA_013288685.1 Bacteroidota bacterium
TTTTTCTTTCTATTGCCGTTGGTTTTAACCAACGGAAGTAAGGGTGCAGATGGTACGGCTTTAGCCGAAATTGGAGATAAAAAGGTTATAAATCTTGCTTAATGACCTTATCGGGATTGAAATCAAATCTCCCCTCTCTTCAACGCCCCAACAGCAAAGTCCGCCGCCCTGGCAGTAAATGCCATATACGATAACGATGGATTTACGCACGACGATGATACCATAAACGAACCATCGGTAACAAACACGTTTTTCGCATCCCAAACCTGGTTCCACTTGTTCAGTACCGATGTTTTAGGATCATGACCCATACGGGCGGCACCCATTTCGTGTATGGCGCCGATATTTTTCCGCTGCACAAATCCCCTAACTTTTTTCAATCCCGATCTTTCCAGCATTTCCATGGCATCGCTCTGCATTTCAACAGTCATTTTGTGCTCGTTTTCTTTTAATT
>JABDBM010000165.1:464-6446 GCA_013288685.1 Bacteroidota bacterium
CGCCTTTATTCGAATTATGATTATCACGATAAGGGTATTCAAACTCCATTTATCTTTCAGGTTTTTGTTGATACTGATTTTATTTTCGTGATAAGGTAGCACCTCTCCAAAAGCAGCGATAGACATTTGCCAGTCTCCCGGCTCCTGCAAGGCATCTTTAAATCCGGCGCCTATATTCAGCTCAGCAATTTCCCGGCTCCAGCTTTCGCGTCCCGCGCTGCCCTGGTAGCCGAAGCCTCGGAGGTAATCGCGTTTGTCGCCAAACAAATTGCGGTACCTTGGAATATAAATTCCATTGGCCCTGCGGCCGAAATAGTTTTGTCCTCATATCCCTCCATGATGCCCGAAGCCCCGCCGCCAACATGATGATCCATCACATTATGCCCTAACTCGCCGCTGCTGCTGCCCAAACCATCGGGCCAAATATCTGTGGCCGAATTCATCAGTATCCAGGCGCTGTTAAAAGTAGAGGCATTGAGGAAAAAGATCTTCGATTTATATTGATAGGTCATATTGGTTTCTGCATCCAAAACTTCCACTCCGGTTGCTTTTTTCGTATCCTTATCATACAAAATCCGGGTAACGATGGACCATGGCCTTACCGTTAAATTCCCCGTAGCCATCGCCGCCGGCAAGGTGGACGACTGCGTACTAAAGTATCCCCCGAAAGGGCAACCCAACATACATTGATTACGATACTGGCAATTGGTACGCCCCGGTAACGGCTTAGTAATATTAGCCGTGCGCCCAATAATAATGTTGCGTTGCCCCTCATATAATTTCTTAACCCTTGCCGCAACATCCTTCTCCACGCAATTCAATTCCATAGGCGGCTGAAACTGACCATCGGGTAGTTGTGGCAAACCTTCCAGCGAGCCGCTGATGCCGGCAAAACGTTCGGCATAATCATACCAGGGCGCTATATCTTTATACCGCACCGGCCAGTCGATAGCGATGCCCTCCTTTAGGTTGGCTTCAAAGTCAAAATCGCTCCAGCGGTAGCTTTGGCGTCCCCACATCAGCGAGCGGCCGCCAACATGATAGCCACGCATCCAATTATAGGGTTTTACTTGTGTATAAGGGTTTTCTTTTTCATCCACCCAATAATCCAGGTTTATCTCGTTCAGATACGCACTTTGCGCCAAAACAGGATGATCGGTTTTATCCACAAGCGTAGCCCTTCCCCGATGCGGCAATTCCCAGGGATTTTTTGTAGCGTTGGTATAACCTTTTATATGTTCAATATTTCGGCCACGATCAAGCAATAAGGTTTTTAATCCTTTTTCGGTAAGCTCCTTTGCGGCCCATCCGCCCGATATGCCCGAGCCGATTACAATGGCATCGTAGTTGTTTGTTGTCATTTGCGCAATGTTTTGGGGTATATAACAGCGATGTCAACATTAGTAATAGTTTGGGAGATTTCAAACTACTTTTTAGGGTTTATAAACCAGGTTTAACGCAATCGCTAAGACAGCACCCTTTCAGCAAACATAAAAGCCGAATCTATCATAAACTCAACATCATCTACGCCGTCTATCAGCGGTATCGAAACCAAAAAAACCGGCGTTTGCAATCCGGGTATCTCGTCTGGCATAATCCAGGTATCGTTAAACCACACCTCAATCTTATTCAGGCAATCCCCAGGACGGTAATATTCAGCAAATGCATAATATGCTGTGTCTTTAACGCGTAGCGTTATAAATGGGTTTTCTATATCGGTGGTTACGTCGTTGCTATCAATAATAGGTCTTTGATATACCTCCTGGTCCTGTATTCCATACTCATTGAAAGTAGTAATCCATATTGGATATTTCCTGATGTTATCAAGTGTTATGTCATCAATTAAAATTGGAGGGCCGGTCAAAAAATTCATTTAGCTTAAATGGAATCTTCAAAGTTATTTAATTTTTATCGCGACAGATTCTCCATCTCCCCCATATTTTTTAGTTTTACAAAAACCAATTACCCAATGCGTAAGCTATTCATAGTTTCCACCATCATCATAGCCATTTTACTAACCACCTGGAGCATCATCTGGACGCCGGCCCTTTGGTCGTTTGTTATTTTTCTCCCCCTGGCTGCTATAGGTATTTACGATTTATTCCAAACCAAACATACCATCACGCGCAACTTCCCCTTGTTTGGCCATTTACGGTTTGTAATGGAAGATTTGCGTCCCAAAGTTTACCAGTATTTTATAGAAAGTGACACCAATGGTACGCCCTTTAATCGCCAAAACCGCACTGTCATATACCAGCGGGCCAAAAAAGTAGATGATACCCGCCCGTTTGGTACCGAGCTTGATGTTTACCAGGATGGCTACGAATGGCTAAACCACAGTATAGCCGCGTTGGCACACGAGGATTTAAACCTGTCGCCACGGGTAACGGTTGGCGGACCCGGTTGTCTGCAACCGTATTCGGCCAGTGTGTTTAATATCTCGGCCATGAGTTTTGGTTCGTTGAGCGAAAACGCCATTATCGCACTAAACGCCGGCGCCCGCATCGGCAACTTTGCCCATAATACCGGCGAAGGCGGTTTAAGCGATTACCACTTACAGGAAGGTGGCGACGTGATTTGGCAAATTGGCACCGGTTACTTTAGCTGCCGCCACACCGATGGCACCATCAACTACGAAGCCTTTGCCGAAAGAGCTGTAAAGCCGCAGGTAAAAATGATAGAAATTAAACTATCACAAGGAGCAAAGCCCGGGCATGGGGGTATTTTGCCGGCCGCCAAGGTAACTCCAGAAATTGCGCGGATCAGGCTGGTGGAGATTGGTAAAGATGTAATTTCACCACCTTATCATACCGCCTTTAGCACGCCGCTGGGGCTGATGGACTTTATCAAAAAACTGCGCGAATTGTCGGGTGGAAAGCCTGTTGGGTTTAAACTTTGCGTAGGCCATAAAAGCGAATTCCTGGCTATTTGTAAAGCCATGATTGAAACCAATATCTATCCCGATTTTATTACTGTTGATGGCGGCGAAGGCGGTACGGGGGCTGCGCCATTGGAATTTTCAAACTCAGTAGGCATGCCCCTGCGCGAGGCACTGGCCTTTGTGTACGATGCTTTAACCGGCTTTAACCTCAAAAAACATATCAAGATAATTGCATCAGGGAAGGTAGCTACCGGGTTCGACCTGGTGAAAAATTTTGCGCTTGGCGCGGATATGTGCAACAGCGCCCGCGGTATGATGTTTGCCCTCGGCTGCATACAAGCACTGGAATGTAATGCTAACACCTGCCCTACCGGCGTGGCTACACAGGATAAAAGCCTGATGAAAGGACTGGTTGTTGCTGATAAAAAGGTAAGGGTAGCCAACTTTCACGATCAAACGGTAAGCAGTGCCGTACAAATGATAGGCGCCGCCGGTTTAAGGCATCCCGATGATATCCATCGCATGTTTATTTACCGCCGCATTAACCACAGCACCATATTAACTTATGGCGAGTTGTTTCCCTATATCCCGATAGGAAGCTTGTTAAATACGCCCTATCCTGTGGGTTTTGAGGCAGATATGGCCATCAGCAGCGCGGCAACTTTTGTACCCGATTATAGCAAGATAGCGATTGTGCAGGTAGAGGCTTCGGTTACCCGCGTTGGCGACTAAATTTATGCCCTATCTCACAATAACCAAAAAGCCCGACAAAGGTTGCGAGCCTGTCTTTTTCAAGTCGATAACATAATAGTAAGTGCCGGTTGGCAATGGTTTACCGTTATAATTACCATCCCAGGCTTTGGGATACCCCGTGGAATTATAAACCAGCTCGCCGTGCCTCGTAAAAACACTCACTGTGCAACCCGGATAGGCCACTAATGACGGCATATCCCAGTTATCATTAATACCATCGCCATTAGGCGTAAATGTATTAGGGATAACTAATGGTGTAAACACAATCATGGTGATGATATTCGAAGTAACAAATGTCGATGCAAGGCATTTGCCGCCAATGGCAACTAAACAGTCAACTTTATCGCCATTAACCAGGCTTGCAGTGGTAAACACCCGGCTGTTGGCACCCACAACTATATCGTTTACGCGCCATTGATAAATGGCCTCGGTAGTGTCGGTAACCGTGGCCGTAAAAGTTACCTGCTGCCCCGGCATTGCAATATTGTTGGCCACCGAGGATTTAATGGTCGCCGAGTAATAATACAAGGGATCGGTCTCGATAGTTGCCACATTTGATGTTGCCGTATTCATATAACATTGTACACTGCTGGTAATTGTACACGTAATTTTATCACCTGTAGTTAACGTACTACTGGTAAACGTAGAATCATTAGTACCCACATTCTGTCCGTTCACCTGCCATTGGTAGGTGGGGTTAGTACCCGCATTTTTTGCAGTGGCCGTGTAGGTTACCGATAAATCGACACAAGAGCCGAAAGACTCCGGATTTACCGTAACTGATGGAACCAGGGTTGATACCGGGTATAAACTCACCTTAACACTGTTTGAGGTAACTGTAGATGTTGTAAGGCAGGGTGTATCGTTATTGGTAAGCAGGCAGGTTACCACTTCGCCATCGGCAAAAGTACTGCTTGTAAATACCGGGTTGTTTGTACCCGCATTTACTCCGTTCACTTGCCACTGATAGGTGGGGCTGGTGCCGCCATTTGCCGGTGTTGCCGTAAAGCTCACGTTGGTACCGGGGCAAACCAAACCTGTATGATCAGACTGAATAGATACGGACGGTGTGGTGGCCGGCGTAATTGCCACGGTCAAGGCGGTGGTTGCACTTGCCGGGCACTTACCGCCGTTGGTTACTGTGCACTGCAGCACGTCGTTATCGCTTAAATTAGACAGTGTAAGCTTCGCGCTGTTGACGCCCACATTTTGCCCGTTTAACTGCCACTGATAGCTGGGATTGATGGCATCGCCGGTCGCCGTCGCTGTGAAGCCCGCCTGCGTTGCGGCACAAACGGCCGCCGCATCGGGCTTTATGATAACCGCAAGTGCCGTGGGCGACGTAACCGTTAAAACCTCCGATTCCGGTGTTGCCGGGGCAAATAAAGTGTTACCGTCCTGCGACACCGTAATGGTAGTAGATCCCGCTCCAATAATATGAATAATACCCTGGCCGTTAATTGTAGCCACTGATGGATCACTGCTACTGTAGGTTAACGGAAGGAATGGATTCGAGGTACTGGCCCCTGCCGCAAAATCATCATCACAAGGATGCGCGGCAATAAAAACCGGAAAATCTATCAACTGGCTCTCTATAAGCGTTAACGTTACCGGTACAGGAGTGGCAGGGCTAAAATTGGAACTGCCATTTTGGTAAGCGGTTATAACCGTACTGCCGGGTGCCTTGGCATGTATAATACCATTGGGTAGTATAATGGCAACGGTAGTATCGCTGCTGGTATAAGTTATTGGGGATTCGGTATTGGTACTTGTGGCGCTGCCGGGTATGTTGCCATATTGGTCGGTATTCGGGCTAATGGGCAAAAAGGTAATAATTGATGGTTTAAGCGCATAATCAACCACCTGTATATTTACAACCGTGGCGCTGCTGCCGCCCGAATTGTAGGCGGTAACTGTATAATCGACAGGCGGCGACAATACCGTTGGCGTACCGCTAATAGTACCTGTAGTGGCATCAAAACTAAGTCCGGCCGGCAGGGGTTTATCAATAGTGTAGCCTGTCCTGCTAATTTTTCTGATCGCATGATTCTCCTGTTCGGAGATGTACACATTACCTAAATTATCAACTGCTGCGCCACCTGGTGCATTAAAAGTTGCTGTGGTGGCGGGTCCATCGGCCATTCCCGATGCCCCGGTGCCTGCAAACGCACTTACCGTCCCGTCGGGGGCAACTTTATATATTATATTTGTAAATGCACCAGGAACAAATAAATTTCCATCATTATCTGCCGCCAGGTTACCGTACCCCTTCACCCCGGCCAATGTATTTACCATTCCGTCGATGCCTATCTTTCTAACCAGGTAATCGCCGGCTTCGGTTACGTAAA
>JABDBM010000166.1 GCA_013288685.1 Bacteroidota bacterium
TGCAATACCTACGTTCACCACCTTTATTTCTACATTTGATTGCGCACCGGCAAGCTCAACCGCCTGTTGTATACCGTATACTGTTTTATCTATATTAGCAACAACACCACGCAACACCCCCGCCGACTCGGCTTTGCCAATGCCCAGCACCTCTATCTTTCCATTTTTCCCCCTGCGGCCAACTATTGCGCAAATTTTTGTGGTTCCTATGTCCAATCCTACCACAATTGGCGAACCTTTCTCCTGAGTTTGGCTTTTATCCATATTATTTCTTTATTAAAGATGTTCCCGTATTCACTTTTGCTGTATCCGTACTCATTGTTGCCGATGAGTCTTTTTTCGTATTTCCGTTTCTAACCCCAATAACCTGGTTAGCGTATTTAATATTGATCACTTTGTAAGTATCCCAGCCCACTTGCGGCAATGCCTTTTTATAAAAAGCCAGCAGGTTTCTGAACTTTACTTCCAGCGAATCTGCATCGCCAAGCAATATCCTGTTGTTGCCTACGCGGGGTATTAATTCAATTTCGCGGTCTTTATTTACATATAACTGCGCTATCTGTGCATCCCATAAGGAGTCTTTCCTGATGTAGTCGGCAGTTTTAAATAAAGCCAGACCTATCGGTTTGCTCAATGTATCTATACCACCGCTAAAACGCTCATCGATGTAGCCATTTGCCACCATTACCCTTGCGGTAAAGTTGGCCGATAATGGAATTTTTAAACCATGCTGGTCAACATAAAAATCGCGGCCCTCGGCATTCATTATTCTTAAAATAGGCTGCCTTTGGCTAATCTCTACATTAATAGTCCCATCCATATCGGTATAAACCTTTGCCGATTCGATGAACGGATTAGCTTTTAGCTTTTCCTCCAAATCGTTCAGGTTAATACTGTCCATTTTAACGCCGACAAGTGCATGTCCATTTGTCTGCAAAATGCCCTCAATCTCCTGTTTATCAATAAAAAACTGGCTGCCTGGAATATAAACCTTCACCTCCTTACAGACCACCTCAGCTTTTTTTCCCGCAATAAAACCCATCAGCATTACCAGGCTGCCCAGGAGTATAATCCAGGTAGCACCAAGCAGTAATTGCTTCCATATAGGTTTTTTAAGCATGCTGCAAAACTTGTTTTAAAGGTTGAACCAAAGTATCAATATCACCCGCGCCTACAGTTAAAAGCAGTTCGGGTTGTTTCCTGCGCACCAGCTCAATTGCTTCCTGTTTGCTGCACAGAAACTTATTTTTATTTTTCATCCGCTCGAGGATCATATTGGAGGTTACGCCTTCAATAGGTAACTCGCGGGCCGGGTAAATGTCCAGCATAATCAGTTCGTCGCTCATATCGAGCGCTTCGGCAAACCCATCCACAAAATCGCGGGTGCGGGTGTACAAATGCGGCTGAAAAATAGTGGTCAGCTTTTTATCCGGATATAATCTTTTAACTGATTTAATAGCCGCCTTCAATTCCTCGGGGTGATGCGCATAATCATCAATAAACACCTGATTTTCGGTTTTGATGATATATTCAAACCTGCGATGTACCCCTTTAAAGGAGCTTAACGCGCTTTTTATAGCGTCAGCCGGTATATCCAAACGTAGGGCAGCTTCGGTTGCCGCAACTGCATTTTCAATATTGTGAACACCTGCAATACCCATTTTGATGTCGCATATACAAATGCTGCCATGGTTAAAATCGAAATAAAAATCGCCCTTCTCCACACGGATATTGTTGGCGTAAGCATCAGCTTCCTCTTCAACGGCGTAGGTAAAACCACTATCCAAAGGCAAACCCTTACGGTGAATGAGCTTACCCCCTAACTTTATTTGCGATGCAAATAATTTAAACGACTCGGTTAAATGCGCATGATCACCATAGATATCCAAATGGTCGGCATCCATTGATGTAATGATGGCCAGATCCGGATACAGCGTTAAAAACGAGCGGTCGTATTCATCGGCTTCAACCACCACGATATTATTTTTGCCATAAAGCACATTGCTGTGGTAATTCGACGAAATACCACCCAGGAAGGCTGAACAATCCTTGCCCGAATCTTTAAGGATGTGCGCCACCATGGTTGAAGTGGTTGTTTTGCCATGCGTACCCGCAACGGCAATGGTGAACATTCCTTTGCTAATGATGCCCAACACCTGCGAGCGTTTAAACAGTTCGAAACCTTTGTTGATAAAAAAATTTAAAATTTCTGAATTCTTCGGAACTGCAGGTGTATAAATCACCAGTGTACAGGAATCCGGCGTCCGGAAGCTCATAGGAATCCAGTCCGAATGATCATCAAAAATTATCTGGATACCCTCGTTGTGCAACTGGTCGGTTAAGTCGGTTGATGTTTTATCGTAGCCGCATACCACGAGGCCCAAATGCTGAAAATACCGCGCCAGGCCGCTCATGCCTATGCCGCCTATTCCTATCAGGTAAACTCGTTTTATGTTGCTTAATTCCATCACTGATTTATATTGCCTGCGATTCTTTTTTGATCACAGATTTTTATTGATTTTTTTGATTACACAGATTTCATTTGGGGCTTCACCAATCATTCCAAAATACGCCCATATTCTAATTTTTTCATCTGCACATTTGCATATCCACGCATCTGCACATCAATTATAATTTCATTACTTCCTTCGCTATCACATCATCGGCATGGGGCAGGGCCAGTTTGCCAATGTTGTCGCTTAATTTTTTTTGTAAATCTTTATCGTTTAAAAGCTCCAGGGCTTTGTCTATCAATTTTGTTTCTGCATCACGGTCGGCAATAAATGCAGCGGCGTGGTGCTCAACCAGCGCCAGTGCGTTTTTGGTTTGATGATCTTCGGCCACATTGGGCGATGGTACCATTATTACCGGTTTTTTTATCACACACAACTCGGCTATCGTACCTGCACCAGCACGCGATATAATAACATCGGCTGCGGCATAAGCCAAGTCCATCCGGCTTAAAAACTCCACTATTTTTATATTGGGATGATAGTTTTCGCCCAATTTTTCGATAATGGTTTTATAATAAAACTTACCGGTTTGCCATACCACCTGCACATCGGCAGCAATTATTTTATCCAGACCAGCCATTACGCTGTTGTTTAATGTACGTGCTCCCAGGCTTCCTCCGGTTACCAGTATTGTTTTTTTGAAAGCTGATAACTTATACAATTCAATAGCGGGGCGATGCTTTCCGGCAATATCAACCGAATCGCGACGGATAGGATTGCCGGTTTTTATAATTTTTGACGCCGGGAAAAATTTTTCCATCCCATCAAAAGCCACGCATATTTTTTTCGCTTTTTTGCCCAGCCATTTGTTGGTTACCCCAGCGTACGAATTTTGTTCCTGAATAAGGTACGGTATGTTCTTTAACGACGCCGCATACAGCAAAGGTCCTGAAGCATAACCACCCACACCAACCACGGCATCGGGCTTAAAATCCTTAATAATCTCTAACGACTTGCGTACACTCAAAGCCAGTTTAACCGGGAACAGCAGGTTTTTTATTATAGAACCGCGCTGTATACCCCGGATATCCAACCCGATAATTTTATAACCGGCGGCAGGCACTTTTTCCATTTCCATCTTACCCAAAGCCCCAACAAATAAAAGTTCGGTAGCAGGATCCAATTTTTTTAAAGCATTGGCAATAGCAATGGCCGGGAAGATATGTCCTCCTGTACCGCCGCCACTGATGATGATTCTTTTTGCCATGTTTTTATTTTTTGGGATTACAGTGATTATTTTTGATTACACCGATTCCTTCTTGATTACAATGATTTCTATCTTTTGATTATGCTGTTTTTTCCACTTGTTAACATATCCACTTTTCACTTCGCTTATTTTCTCAATTTCGCGTTCGGCACTCCGCCTTCAGAATTCAATAAATTCGAAATCGTAAATCCCAAATCAAATTATCTCCCCTACTATCACTTTATTCTGTTCGTCATTATCCTTACTAACCGATAGTATAATACCAAACGCTATACTGGTAAACAGTATGGAAGTACCGCCCATGCTTACCAGCGGGAGCGGAATACCCGTTACCGGCCCCAACCCTACTGCTACGGCCATGTTGGCAAACGCCTGTATCACTAAGCTGAAGCTTAAACCAGCGGCCAGAAGTGTACCAAATGCTTTCGGCGCTTTATTGACCGTTTTAATACAGCGGTATAGTAAAAACAGGTAAATACCCACCAGCGCAACCCCACCAATCAGGCCATATTCTTCAACAATGATGGCATAAATCTCATCGGAGTAAGCTTCGGGTAAATAGTTAATCTCGTCGCTTTTGCCGATGCCTTTGCCCAATAAACCACCGCTGGCGATAGCTATTTTGGCGTGATCCGACTGGAATGATTTATCCTTGTTCACCGTTTCGGGATGAAAAAAAGCACTCACCCTGGCCATGTGCGTTTTATGGCGCGGGCCTAAAAAAAACACGCCCGCAGTGAGGATGCCTCCAGCAACTACCACCACTGCTATTTGTTTAATACTGATACGGCCGATAATGAGCAACAAAATGCTCACTCCAAAAAGCATAAGCGCTGTTGACAAATTGGCCGGTGCTATCAATATAAAAACCAAACAAACGGCACCCATTATTGGTAAAAACGACTCCTTTGCATCTTTAATGTTCTCCTGCTTTAACGACAGCGTGCGCGCCAGATAAGTGATGAGCGCCAGCTTGGCTAAATCCGATGTCTGAAAACTTAGTCCGGTACCGGGTATCGGTATCCACCGGCTGGCTTCATTAATGTGACTACCAAACAGCAGCGTATAAATCAGTAACGGCACGGTAATAATCATCAGCAATTTGGATATGCCGCGGTAATACCGATAATCTAACCGATGCGAAATGTACATCAATGCGATACCGCCCACTATCATACCGAAATGTTTAAACAGAATAGACTCGGCGCTTACCCCGCGTTTATACGCCAGCGCACCAACAGCACTATAAACCGTCAGTAACGATATCAGCGAAAGCAATATAACCACCAGCCATATCCACCTGTCGCCTTTTGTATTGCTTAGTATTCTGTTCATATTATTTATTTTTATTTTGAGGATTACAGTGATTTGTGTTTGATTACAGTGATTTCATTTTCAAACTTTCAAATTCACACATCTTCTAATTTCTTCATCTGCACATTTGCACATCTACTCATCTGCACATCAGCTACAGTTCCTTCACCGCTTGTTTAAACTGCCTGCCCCTGTCCTCGTAGTTTTTAAATAAATCAAAGCTCGCACAGGCCGGTGATAGCAATACTGTATCGCCTTTTGTTGCCAGGTGATAGGAAATTTGCGCTGCTTCGGCGGCCGAGTAAGTGTTTACTATCACTTCCACATCGCCTTCAAAAGCTTCGTGTATGCGTTTGTTGTCCTTGCCTAAGCAAACTATGGCTTTTACTTTTTGCTTTACAAGTGGCTTTAACATGCTGTAATCATTCCCCTTATCAACACCGCCTAATATTAATATTACATCGCCGGGCATGCTTTCCAGGGCGTACCAGGTTGAATTTACGTTGGTAGCTTTTGAGTCGTTGATGAAGCTGATGCCGGATATTTTGGCTACAAACTCCTGGCGGTGCTCAATGCTTTGAATACTACTCATAATCTCCCTTATACCGGGGTTCCTTATTTCCAGCCATTTTGCGGCACTACCCGAAGCCATCGAGTTGTAAAGGTTGTGTTTACCTTGTAGGGCCAGTTCGTTTATTGACATCTGAAAATGTTGTTGATGAGCGTTAATGATAATACTGTTGTTTTCGAGATATGCTCCCGGTTCTACTTTCTTTTCTATCGAGAATGGTAACAGCTGGGCTGAGAATTCCCGCGTTTCCATTCCCTTTATTATTTCCGGATCATCGGCGCAATAAATAAAAACATCATCGGCCGTTTGATTTTGCGTTACACGGAATTTTGATGCCGCATAGTTTTCCATTTTATAATCGTACCGGTCCAAATGATCGGGTGTTATGTTTAATAATATGGCTATATCTACCTTAAAGTCGTACATATCGTCCAGCATAAAGCTGCTCAGCTCCAGCACGTAGATATCGAACTTTTCGGTAGCCACCTGGTAGGCAAAGCTTTTGCCGATATTGCCCGCTAAGCCCACGTTAAGGCCCGCATGATGCAGGATCTGGTAAGTAAGCGTAGTAGTAGTAGTTTTACCGTTTGATCCTGTAATGCCTATTATCTTCGCATTGGTATACCTGCCGGCAAATTCAATCTCGGATATAACCGGGATGCCTTTTTCCTTTATTTTTTTAATAATAGGCGCCTTATCAGGGATGCCCGGACTT
>JABDBM010000167.1 GCA_013288685.1 Bacteroidota bacterium
TCGTCCATGATACTATTTAATTGGGTTCAATAAGTAAAAGTCAATGTCTTTATATGCAAGTAAAGATAGGCGCGGGCGAAACCGTTTGATTTGATGCAAGTCACTATTTCAACTGATTGTCATCATGGTTTGGAGAGACATTGATATGGAGCTTTGATGAATAATAATTAAACAGAAACAAGCTATTTCAACACAGTTCTGTAAATACTCCATTTTTATCTGCCATGCAATTCATTAAAAACAAAATGGTTCTTTACCTGGTATTTTCAATAGCAATACCCGTTATTGTGGTTAGCTGTTACGGGATATTTATCAATGGTATTTATGCCGGCGAAACAGCGAACTGGCGGGTGCAGGCTATTGGGCAGGATATGGTTGATCTTTTTATTATCGTGCCCACATTAATTACCTCGGGCATTTTAGGTTATTACGGTAATAAAATATGCTACCAGGCCGAAGGTACCCGTGGCCGGGCGCTGGTTAACCACGCACATGAAATAAAAATTCACGGGCAATATTATGCCGCCAAAGCCCACGTAGCGGAAATAGGAGGTTTGTCGGCCCACGCCGACCAGGCCGAACTGATTACCTGGCTAAAAGAATTTAAAGCCGGTCCCTCGCATATTTACCTTGTGCATGGAGAACCTTGCGCACAGGAAGCGTTAAGGGTGAAAATAAAGGATGAATTAAAGGTTAATGTAAGTGTGCTTAAACAGAACCAACTTGAATTACTATTTACAATAGAAACAAAAAAACACTAAATCTTAAAAAAATGCCTAAAATTATTACTGTCACTTTTAATCCGGCGCTTGATAAAAGTATATTCATAGCAAACCTGGTACCCGACAAGAAGTTAAAATGTTCGCAACCGGTTTATGAACCCGGCGGCGGGGGCATTAACGTCGCCCGGGCTATCAAAAAACTAGGCGGCGATGCTATAGCAATTTACCTTTCGGGAGGCGAAGCAGGCAAAAAGATCACCAGTTTACTCAACGAAGAACTGATAGCGACTGTTCCCATCGACATAAACGAAGGCACCAGGGAAAACCTGATCGTAGCTGACACCGCACACGACAAACAGTATCTTTTTGATATGCCCGGGCCTGTAGTGAGCGAACAGGAATGGCAGGAATGCCTGGCTACCATTAAGGAGATGCCCGATGTGGCGTATATTATTGCCAGCGGTAGTTTACCTGCTGGCGTGCCAGTAGATATTTTTGCGAAAGTTGCGGTAATTGCCAGGGAAAAGGGTGCAAAATTGATAGTAGATACCGCCGGCGAGGCACTGAAATTGGCCGTGGAAGCCGGCGTTTATTTAATAAAATCAAACATTCGGGAGTTGGCGTCACTCGTAGACAAAGAAACCCTTACCATTAGCGAGGTAGCAGATGTGGCAAAAACCGTAGTTAGCAAAGGAAACTGCGAGGCAATGGTAATTTCTATGGGGCCGCATGGCGCAATGCTTGTAACGAATAGGATGATATTGCACATAAAGCCGCCGGTGCTACACATAGAAGGCACTGTAGGCGCAGGTGATAGCCTGGTTGCCGGGATAATTCTTAGTTTAAGCGAAGATAAAAGTTTGACGGAAGCAGTACAATATGGCGTAGCCTGCGGTTCTGCGGCTACCATGCATCCGGGCACTGAGTTGTGCATAAAAGCAGATGTTGAAACGATATACACCTCGATAAGAAACAACGCCCGGCAGCCGAAAGTTTTTTTTAACCAGGGTTATTTGCAAAAAACAGGTTCGGAATAGGCGAGCTTATTTTACAATTGAAAAGTTAATGTAAAAATGCTGCCTGTTTTTCGGTTGCTTTTATAGGTTACCCTGTCTTTCATCAAATCAGTATAACGTTTTAGGATATTCAGGCCCAAACCGGTGCGCTGGATATCAGTGCAAGATGGAGGCAAAACAACATCAGAAGATTAGTTTATAACGCTGTAAATATCCATCGTGCGTACCCCTGTCCGATGGAAGCATCAGCATGTTTACGTTACTACCTTGTAATTCATTGGCAGATTATTCAAATAAAGAACAGGCGGATGGATTGGCCAGCAGCATAACGCCAGCCTGATCAATGACTAAGATACCATCGATAGCATTTTTGATAGTGGCTTTTAACAGGGCCTCGTTATACATCGGTTAAATTGTTTAAGATAAAAACTGGCTGTGTATTTGTCAGATCAATCATCAATGTTCGAAAAGCCACTTAACGGGTTTTATTTTATTTTGAGGCCGCAGGCCGTAACGTTTAATGCTTTTTTCAATTATTATGCTAACTGCTTCCTCAATGCTGTCAGTTATCACAAATAGGTGGGTATCATCTGTGCTGATGGTTGCGTTTTTATTCATCTGTTTAATATGTTCCAGCAGATCCTTGTGGTATTCGCTGCCAAAAATGATGATGGGGAAGTCTTTGATCTTGTGGGTTTGTATCAGCGTCAACGCTTCAAAATATTCGTCCATAGTGCCGTAGCCGCCCGGCATCACCACAAAAGCAAACGAGTATTTAACCAACAATATCTTGCGGACAAAAAAATGCCGCATATATATCCATTTATCCAGGTATGGGTTTGGTTTTTGTTCAACAGGGAGTTGTATATTACAACCAACCGACCGTCCGTTAACATCTTTTGCTCCCCGATTTGCAGCTTCCATTAAGCCGGGGCCGCCGCCGGTAAGAATGGTAAAACCCAATTTGGCAAATGCTGCTGCCGCCTTTCGTGTTAGCTCGTAATAAGGGTGATCTTCTTTGAACCGTGCTGAACCAAAAACGGTAATGCAGGGCCCTATAAAATGAAGCGCACGAAAGCCGGTAATCATTTCCGTCATCGTCCCGAAAGCAAATGTTAATTCCTTCCATCGCGAATGCGGACCCTCGAGAAATATAATTTCTGATTCGTTCATGGTAATTCTCTGTTTTTTTATCCTGGTATAATTAAAACTGGTATATGCGCGTATGTGGACGGGTAGATTACGGGATTGGAATATCTTTTTGGTATAAACAGCCCATCAATCCCCGCATCAAAATGAAATATTGATTCAGATATAGTTAATGCACAGATAACTGTTAGCAATAAAGATACGGCAACCAAAAACGTCCTGGCTTTTCTGTTACTGTCAAACTGCAACAGCATATAACCGGCCCCAACTAATAGCAAACAGAAGCATGAATTAAATACTATTGTGATATATTTTCGATAAAAAACCAACAGATAATTAGTATTTGAGAGCTGGATACCCATAAATATAATGCCCGTAATGATTAGTACCAGGCTTGATATTAAAACCAACTTATTTTTTTTTTGAAAACTCATTTTAATCGTTATGTTGGTGCGGCATGTACTAATTTATGAATTTTTAGAAATAGTAAAATAAAAAGCTGAGGTTGCAAACTCAGGCAGGTCTACCCATATCCGGTCGCCAATTTTTTCGACTGGCTATACGGTCAAAGTCGTTGTTAATTTGGTGTTGATTGTAAACAATTGCCCGGGCAATGGCGGTGGTAAGGTCATCAGGTAGAATGTTTAGGAATTTATCTTTGGCTAACGCTACTTTGTCAGCGAGTTCCTGACTTTGTTTTTCTTTGGCGACATTATACTGCTGATATGCCAAAAACTGGGTTAGTGACATCTTAATGGCAAAAAAGATTGCACAGGCAATAAGCGGGCATCTCGTCATACACAAATTACGCAATAAGGCAATACCGAATGTACTAACTTCCTGCTTAAATTCCTGTGAAATCACAAAATATTTGAAATATGGGTCTCCTTATTAAATTTTTAGTTTAAATAAACAGTTTGCCGCTTTAGCATTTTATGATCTATAAGATTATTTCTTGAGGTTGTTAGCCCCCACAAATAAACGATGTAACAGCGCATTTTTGCAGTAAGGCCTATTTTTGAGCTATTGTCACCGTGTGTGGCCGCGCTAATTTCCAAAATATCCAGCCTGTACTTTAGCGGCCCGGATATTGTTTTAGTGTTGTAGGTTTTAACGTGCACACAATACCTTTTCAGGCATCCCTCGCATACATATTTCTTTAGTGGAAAGAGGTTCGAAACCATTTTTAGCAGTTTGCCCGACCGTACTCTTTTGGTAAGCCTAAGCTTACATTCGGGGCAGTTGTAGCAGTATAATGCAAGGTCTCCGTGAAACCTTATCGCCGATGGCTCAGTTATGAAATACATAAAGCAACAAATTTTGTAAATCCTACTCAAAAGGCGCTTGCGGGCCCGGCGTCGAACACTAAATCCTATCTCTCAAAACTACCAATGCCGGGCCGCTTGCAGCCTAAATTAGAACAAGTATGTACTGCTACCATCACTAACTGAACAAATGACGTTTTCCCATCTATAATCCACCAGTAAACGTATCCGGCGTCATTTGTCTTTAAACATAAAAGGCTTCTGCAACAATCTAATTTGTACATACTGTGCTCGTTATGAACAATACAAAGTTGCTTTAAAGAACAGCTCCGCACTATAAATGGGATTATGAAACTGTTGTAGTTATTTGTTAGACAACGAATGACTTTTCCATTTTTGATGGAAATATCAGCAAAGGTATATTTTGATTTAACAAGGCATCTTTTGTAGTGCTGTGGCCAAGCAAGCGTTTTAAGAAATTGTGTTGGTAATGCACAAGTGCTAAAACATCTGCGTTCTCTTCTTCACACAAATCATTTAAGCTGCCTACTATATTTCTTCCTTTAACATCATTAAACATTACATTGGCATATCTCAACCTGCTAACTTGCTTTAAAAATTCCTGCTTTTTTTCGATAACTGAGCTGTCTTTTTCACCATAAAGGCTGATGTGAACTATCTCAATCTGTAAATTCAACAAATTCCCAATTTCAAACAGGTAGTGAATTCCTTTAATATCTGCTTCACCGAAATCGGTCGCAAAAATTACTTTTTTAAAATTCTTCAAATCGGCATATTGCGGAACAACCAAAATGGGGCAACGGGCATGATCGATAATTGCATGAGAATCGCTGCCATTTAAAATATGCTCAAAAGCAGCATCAGAACTTGCACCCATCACGATCATCGCGATATTTTTTTGATCAACGACAGTACTAATATTTTCGGCCAGGCTACCTTCACCAACTTCGTAATGAACAACAGGTTTACGAAGTTGCGGATTCATTTTAGCAATCAACGCCTGCAAGCACTCGGATAAATGCTGCATTTTTTCGTTGCTTTCATTTTCCGATTTCGTAAAATCGTCAATTACCCAGGGGCCACCCGCATAATCGGCATAGTACGAACTCACGGGCAAAACAGACTGTGTATTGTATAACAACAAATTGGTATTAAGTGCGCCGCCCAACATTACAGCTGTTTTTGCAGCCTGAGCAGCATTTCCGGAAAGATCAGTTAAAATAAGTATCGTTTTCATGAGATTATCTTGAAATTTTAATGCTCAAATTTCAGCTTCTTTGCCGTCAAAAAAATGAGTCCAATCATTCTATTGGTTGATTTACACCACATTTATAAAATAGAAATAGTGATCGGCATCATTCCCGTTTAATGGGATTAAACCAAATTTTACACAGGCTGATTCTTAATCCTGTTTAGATGAAAAATATACTTGTACTTACCGATTTTTCGGAGGTTGCTGATAATGCAGCTGAATACGCCGTGAAGCTTGCGGCGGAACTAAAGGCAAATATTACGCTATTTCATGCATTTAATACCCCCGAAATGGTTTTGGCATTGCCGGGAGACATTGACGATAATTATGAAGCGGCTGAAGAAGCCTGTTTGTTTAAACTGGATGTTTTAATTAAAAAGTTACACATCATTTTAAAAGAAGAACCGGTAAACAAACTTCAGTTAAATTGCCTTGTGAGGAAAGGACATGTTAAGGATTGTGTTAAAACGATTTTAGCCGATCAAAAAATTGACCTTATTGTTATGGGCGCCCGCCTGTACAGTGAATTTCCGGGCTTTTTATTTGGAACAAATATAAAGGGTGTAGTAGACATAGTACCCTGCCCGATTTTATTGATCCATGAACAGGTGATATTCAGACCGATCAGGCATATTTTGTATGTTACAGATTTGAGATATTGCGATATAGCAGCCCTCACACAGTTGATTGATTTTGCAACTGGTTTAAGGTCTGACATTTCTATGCTGCATGCTTGTGCAGGCGGGCTGCCCGGCCTATTAGATAAAGACGCCTCCGACCTGTTCAGGGATACCATTTTTTCACGTGTTAACTTTAAACATCTAAAATATATTCACGCAGACGACGCTG
>JABDBM010000168.1 GCA_013288685.1 Bacteroidota bacterium
GCAGGACAACCAGCTTAACGCTGAAGCGCATTTAATTCTGAATGCTGACGGAAGTGCGAAATCCAAAATAAAAATTTTGTCTACCGGCGTATACCGGGATGAGTTTATTGGTTACTCTGCCGCTAAATTGGATGTGCAAAAAGAGTTTGTCATGAGCCGCTTAAATATAAGGCAACCATCTGTGTTTGATTACGAGTTATCTGCAGACGTAGATGGCGTAAAAGAAGTTGATATAAGCCTGGAATACGATAAGTTTTGCGATATTATGGCAGGGGACAAGCAATTTTACCGGCCAAGGGCATTTGATCTATGCGCATTTACGGTACCTATTGAGGAAAAACGCAAATCCGACTATTATTTCGAAACGCCGTTACAAAAAAGCTGCATTACTACTATTGATTTGCCCGCGGGCTTCGAAGTGGAGACATTACCTATAAATCAAACTTTAAAATTTACCTACGGCGATTACGACATAAAATATGTTTACGATGCTGCTAAAAATAAAGTAACCAGTACGGCAAAGTTTAGTATTAATAATCACGTTATCCCGGCAGACAAATACACCGAATTACAGCAATACCTTGATGCAGTTGCCAAAGCACAAAATAAAAAATTAGTAATACGCCGTAAGGCGTAAATTTGCGCCTGATGATATTCAGGCTCGATAAACGTTTGCTATTTCCCGAGCCCGTACTGGCAGAGCCAGACGGGCTTTTGGCTATAGGCGGCGATCTGTCAACCAATCGTCTGCTGCTGGCTTATCAAAACGCCATATTCCCCTGGTATAGCGAAGGCGAGCCTATCCTGTGGTATTCGCCGCACGAGCGGTTTGTGTTATATCCCGATGAATTAAAAATTTCAAAATCAATGCGGCAGGTACTCCGGTCGGGTATATTTCGGGTAACGTACAATCAATGTTTTGACAGGGTAATAACAGCATGTTCCGAAGTTTACCGCGAAGGACAGGGCGGCACCTGGATAACTCCGGCCATGAAACGGGCTTACAACCGTCTGCATGCCAAGGGCCATGCGCATTCTGTTGAAGTTTGGCAGCAGGATAATTTGGTAGGCGGCCTATATGGCGTAAAGGTTGGCAAGGTATTTTGTGGCGAAAGTATGTTTAGTTTGGTAAGCAATGCCTCAAAAACAGCATTGATCCACCTCAGTGAAAACGGCGGGTATAAACTGATAGATTGCCAGGTGCATACCGCGCACCTGGAATCAATGGGGGCCAGACTGATTAGCCGGGAGGAGTATATGGACGTGTTGAATTCGGAAAGTTAAGGAGCAAATACTGCGGGGGGCCAACGAAGTGTTGCCATAAATTAACGTGAGTTCGATATAAGAAAGCATACGCCTCACCCCAACCCCTTTCCAAAGGAGAGGATGAGTGAGGGCTTCGCCGTTTAGGTGAGGCGTGATAGAGGCTGTTAGTACCTATCCTTATATCGAACTCACGTTAAAATTAATTGAATAATTTCAATGTGTTGATTATCAATAATTTAAGCATTCAGCAATTGATTTTGAAATGGCTGATTGTCAGCAACTTAGATAATTCCGATCTTTGATTAAAAACAAACATGCTGATTATCAATGTGTTTCACGAAATATAAATGCTCGGCGTGTGTGAAAAAGCGGAACACCTGAACACGGGATATTAACTGCTGTTTCCGGATAAGCTAACCATTTAAAATACGTAATTTGGCACATTAATAAGCGGCGAAATCGCCAACAAAAATTCCATGCCCGTATCAAACGTATTATCCATACCCGATCAAAAAGAACGCATTATTTTGGGCATCGACCCGGGCACGGCTGTTATGGGCTATGGCCTGATAAAAGAGACCGGCTCAAAAATAGAACTCATTAGCCTCGGCGTGGTTAAAATGGACAAGATAGACGACCACATGCTAAAGCTACAGCGGATTTTCGAAAAAACCGTTGCTTTAATTGATAATTACAAACCCGATTGCCTGGCTATTGAAGCGCCGTTTTACGGCAAAAACATACAGGTAATGCTGAAGCTTGGCAGGGCGCAGGGGGTGTGCATGGCAGCCGCGTTGTCGCGCAATGTAAGTATTACCGAATATGCTCCCCGCAAAATAAAACAATCCATTACCGGTAACGGTAACGCCGCCAAGGAACAGGTAGCCGCTATGCTGCAAAGTTTGTT
Organism: Bacteroidota bacterium; assembly: GCA_013288685.1. Classification (GTDB taxonomy): domain Bacteria; phylum Bacteroidota; class Bacteroidia; order Sphingobacteriales; family Sphingobacteriaceae; genus Mucilaginibacter. Next base: position 2,174 of record JABDBM010000168.1, read on the forward strand.
GAAGTTTACAGAAACGCCCGATTTTTTGGATGCAACCGATGGCCTGGCCGTAGCGGTATGCCATTCGTTTCAGCGTATCCCTACAGGTAAGAGCGGAAGTAAAAAGTCTTATTCAGGATGGGATACGTTTGCCAAGGATAATGCTAAGCGGATTATCTGATGTGCAGAATCTTAGATGTGCAGATTTCAAATGTGCGGATGTGCAAATGGGGAATATGCTCACTTAATCATTTGCACATCTGAAATCCGCACATTTGCACATCTTATTCCTGATGCAAGCCTGCCTTTATTTTCTCTAAAGTAGCCTGCAACTGCTCGGGCGTAAAGCTTAGTTTCGGCCGCGAAAAATCCATATCGCTCACTTTGTTCATCGGTATTAAATGAATATGCGCATGAGGCACCTCAAGCCCGATTACGGCAACGCCAACTTTTATACAGGGAATGGTCTTTTTTATAGCTGTAGCTATAATTTTGGCGAATATTTGCAGGCCGGTGTAAATTTCATCGTCCAGGTCAAAAATATAGTCAACTTCCATTTTGGGAATAACCAGCACATGCCCTTCGGCCAGCGGACTAATATCCAAAAACGCCAAAAAATCATTGGTCTCGGCTACTTTATATGCCGGAATTTCGCCGGCTACTATTTTTGAAAAGATGGTCATGGTTGGGTGGTTAAGTAGTTGATTGAGTTGATTAGGTTAGATTGAGTTGATTAAGTTTGGAGGCTGCACTGTGAGAACAACCCCTCACTTAATCAACTTAATTAACCATTAAACTACCGCGATATTTCCAATATTTCGAACTCCATTTTACCGGCAGGTACCATGATGTCAATTTTTTCGCCAACCTTTTTACCTAACAAACCTTTGGCAATAGGCGAGGCTACTGATATTTTACCCGATTTTAAATCAGCTTCATTTTCTGATACCAGCTGATAGCTCATTACTGCACCGTTTTTAACATTTTTTATTTTAACGATAGACAATGCCAATACCTTCGACATATCTAATTTCGACTCATCGAGCAAACGGGCATTGGCCAGCATTTCGCCCATTTTTGATATTTTGGCTTCATGCAATCCCTGTGCCTCCTTGGCGGCATCATATTCGGCATTTTCCGAAAGGTCGCCTTTGTCGCGCGCCTCGGCGATAGCTTTACTGATATTGGTACGGCCGGTTGTTTTTAAGTAGTGTAACTCTTTTTTTAAATTTTCTAAACCTTCTTTGGTATAATAAGCTACTTCTGCCATAACGCACAATTTTTATTATTTGTAATTTATTGATAACTGGTTGCCAAAAAAAACCGCCCTCCCTTTTTAAGAAGGACGCAATGACACTAAAAGCAAACAAGACTATATGGGCTACGCCAACATAGTCTTGCTTGATGTAAAACGAAGATAAGATATTTATGTTTTAAAATGCAAATATTTTTTTGGTTCATGGTTCATACATCATAGTTCATGGCTGCAACTGAACTTTTTACCATGAACTATGAACCACGAATCATGAACTATCTATACCTTTGTATCATGATTATTGAAGTATTAAAATCCAAGCTTCACCGGGTTAAGGTAACGCAGGCCGAATTGAATTATGTAGGCAGCATTACCATTGATGAGGATTTAATGGATGCGGCTAATATGATAGCCAACGAAAAAGTGCAGATTGTAAATAATAATAACGGCGCGCGTTTTGAAACTTACGTAATAAGGGGCGAGCGCGGCAGCGGTACCATCTGCTTAAACGGCGCAGCTGCCCGGCTGGCGCAGGTAGGTGATATCGTAATTATTATGAGTTACGCGTATATGGAAATGGATGAGGCGCGCAAATATGAGCCGATATTGGTATTTCCGGATACGGATAATAAATTAATAAAGTAAATTGCGTTTCCTAAAAACGCTTTATTTCATGAAACTAATACTGATTAGTACCCTTCTTTTTGTGACCTCTTTTGGTTTTGCCCAAAACAAGGTTTTGAGTGTTTCATTTTTAAAAAATGATGGCTCGTACGTGGATATTAAGGATAGCGCCGATTATTTTAGAGCGGTAACCGAGCCTGATTCCGGTTCAAACCTGTATAACATAACCGAAGTTTATAAGGATGGGAAAAAGAAGCTGATAGGCAAATCGTTGGCTGCTTACCCGCAGCGTTATGAGGGGCAAGTGGTTAGTTTTTATAAAAATGGGGTAAAAGAAAGCATTACGACCTATAAAAATGGCATGCAGGTTGGCGCCAAATACGAGTTTTATACTAATGGAAAGACTTACCGGGTAACTGAATTTCCCGACAACAACGACCCCTTTAACGAGCTTAATAATAATTATTTGATTGAAGCGAATTACGATTCTCTCGGAACGCCTTCGGTTGAAAACGGCAATGGTTACTACAAGGGTTATAACAGAAATTTTAATGCCATTGATGAAGAAGGGCCGATTAAAAACGGCAAAAAAGACAGTTTGTGGAGAGGGACCTTTAATAAAGGCAAATGTACTTTTAACGAAACTTATAAAGATGGCGCGCTGGTTAGTGGCACCGCCACGTTTGAAGATGGAGGGAACGCAACTTATACGAAATTGCGTGAAGTACCGCCACAATTTAAGGGCGGAGTGGAGGCATTTTACCAGTATCTTGGTGCTAATATCCGCTATCCAGGTGAAGCGCGGCTGAATAAGGTAGAAGGGAGAGTGGTACTTACGTTTGTTGTTGAAAGAGACGGTAAAGTTACCGATGTGGTTGTAAAAACATCAGTTAGTCCCGACATAGATGCGGAAGCATCAAGGGTGATTAGCAACTGTCCGAATTGGATACCCGGCAGACAATTTGGCCGCAACGTAAGAGTAAGCTATAGCGTGCCCGTGAGTTTTACACTGGGTAATTAAAAGACGATTAATTGGAAACAATTGGGTTACTACATACACTGAACAGTATAACAATATTGTCTGAGGTACTTCAAAGTCAGATAAAAACCTATCTTATAGAAGAACAATTTCCTAAAAAGAGCATATTGCTTAAAGCTGGTCAGGTATCGCAACGCATTTACTACATAAAAAAAGGATTTATAAGGGCCTGGTATCAAAAAGGCGATAACGAGTTTACAAGCTGGTTTATGGGCGAGGGTGATATTATTGTATCGGTTTATAGTTTCTTTTCGAGAAAACCCTCGTTCGAAAACATTGAGGTGCTGGAAGATTGTGTATTACAATCCATTAACTGGGACCAGTTACAAACGCTCTATAAAAACTTCCAGGAATTCAACCAAACGGGCCGCCTCATCACCGAACAATATTACATCCGCAGCGAAGAGCGGACAATTGACCTGCAAACACTTACTGCAAAACAGCGCTATGAAAAATTGTTATTGACTTATCCCGGCATCTTACAAAAAGCCACATTGGGCCAAATAGCCTCCTATTTAAGCGTAAAACAGGAGACCCTGAGCAGGATAAGAGCAAAGAAATAGTTTTTGACTTATGTCAAATCTTATTGCCCTTGTTGGTGCCGAGATTTGAATAATCAAAAACAACATTATGCTCATCATTATTTTAATTTCCTTTTCAATCTGTTTCCTGATCGAGAAAATTTCTCCCGGATGGAAACTGCCACAAGTACCTACCTGGACAATCAGGGTGCTTGCTATCAATTTCGCCCAACTGCTTATCGTGGTAATTGCCGGTTATAGCTGGGAAAAATGGCTGTCGTCAACTTCGGTTTTCCATTTATCCCATGATATTCCTAACTGGCTCGGTGGCATTGCTGCTTACTGCATAGCCACATTTATTTTCTATTGGTGGCACAGGTGGCGGCATGAAAACGATTATTTATGGCGGCATTTTCATCAGATACATCATAGTGCACAACGCATTGAGGTAATTACATCGTTTTATAAACATCCATTGGAAATGACAGTTAATTCGATCATCGGCAGTCTGCTGGTTTACACCTTGTTGGGCTTAAATCCGGAAGCCGGGGCTATTTATACTTTATGCACAGCCCTCGGGGAGTTCTTTTATCATACTAATATTAAAACTCCGAAATGGATAGGCTATATTTTTCAGCGCCCCG
>JABDBM010000169.1 GCA_013288685.1 Bacteroidota bacterium
GAAGCCTCCTTCACCATTTTTTCGATCCAGAAGAGCTCGTTTGCCTTATCTAAATTAGTGATAACCAACGGATGTATCTCAAATTTAATATTTTTAAAATTAGCCGCCTGTAAATAGCCGGTGAGTTTCCTGGCAGCGAAACCATTGTTTATTTTAACATCGGTTAAATAGGCGCTCAATTTCTTTTGTATATCCGTAAATTGCGTATAGAAGGATAAACCCGGCCAATCTGTTTCGACTGTTACAAAGGGACTGCCTTTTATCAATATCCGGCTGATTTCTTGTATAACCTGTTCGGGGTTAGTAAGGTGTTGAATCAAACGCTCGTTTCGTAGTCCCGATATACTTTCATCTTCAAATGGTAACGGCCAGGCTTCCGACAATATAAAATCAACATTGCTAACTTCTACCGAGTCGTCCTTTGCCTGTTGGAGCATCACCGGATCATGATCGATACCGATTATTTTAACCTGCCCGCCAACACCTTTTGCCAGTTCAATTACGTCCTTCCCTGTTCCGCAGCCAAGGTCTATGATAGTACCATTACTGATTTCGTTAAAAAAGGCGTAGGACTGTTCCTTCAAACTCAAAAGCAATCGCCTTGATTTTTGGAGGTAGTCGATGTCGTAGTGTTTATTAGCCATAATATGATCAGATAATTTTTACCAGGTAAATTTATTTTTTGCCGATGTTTATAAAAAACTGTTCACCTCTTCCGTCTTTTCTTTAAAGAAGCTGTTGCGCGCCGATGTTATCGTTTCAGCTAAATCCCATCCATCCAGGTTGGGTATCCCAAGCTTAAACTCCATCATTATTTCTCTCTTTTTTAATTCATGAACTTTTAAGCTATCAGGATATTCTCTCATTTGATTTATAGCAAAAAGGTCCTCATCAAGCGCTCCATGTAAACCCTCAACATCTTTTAATATCATAGCGGTTGCTAAAAGGTCAAGCTTGGGATAGTAAAAAGTTCCTTTGTTGCCCACGTTCTCTAATAGTACCATCCCGCAATTAACAACTGCCTGTACCGTGTATGGCGCGCACAGCGCGAAAACAGATTGCAGGCCGATTTGTGATGAAATGGCGATAAGTGCCCGAATCAGCAGGGGGGTTCCTATTCCGTAACCGGCAAGTTCGTTCGAGTTCCACAGACCACATATCTCGCCGGTTCCATGTTTCGAAAAATTCCAAACCACCTGGTATATCGTGCTGTCCATGGCCCCGGTAGCTTGTTCGATAGGTAAGGGTTCAGAACCACCGGCTACGTGTACCCTGGCGCCGCCGTACACTTTTTGTCCGTCTAATGATTCTACTATTATTACGAAAACAGCAGGGTTTTGGGCCCAACTGTTTTTAGAAGAGGTAACTTTAACAACACCAATGCCGGCTAAAACATCTGCATGTCCTTTTATAAACTTTTCGCATGTAAGGGGCTCATCAACTGCCCTGAATGCTCTTAGCCTTACTTCCGGCTTTTCTTTGATTATAACATCATCCATCACTTTTCTGAGCCGTCATGACTGCTAATTCAACGAGTTTTATTGTTCAATAGTTAAAAACAGGCCGGCTTCCAGTTAAAATAAATTAGCCTTTGTAAAATACAAAGTTACGGTTATTTTGAAGCCCACGGACTTTTACGAATTTTTAAGTATAAAAGTTCGTATTGTTTTACAAATAGTGTGCGCAGGCGTTTAACTAAATGTAAGTATGCCTTTAACTGTAAATTAATCCATTAATAGCAAAACAACACCGATAAACCGCCAATCTTAACCGATTAAACGTTATAAAACCCATTCAATATCAGCAAAATACCTTTTACCGATCACATTTTACCGTTTGTCCATTCCTTTTCGCGCCCGGTCTATTTCGTTTTTTTAGTAGTGTAAAAGGTTGTTGCTTTGGACATTGAAAATAACAACAACACACAAAATCACAAAAATATTAAGATCATGAAAACAACAATTTTAACCATCGCCATCGCAGTTTCAACCTTATTCGGTGTATGCCAATCTGCCTCAGCGAAAAACGCAAAAGAAGAAGTTACTACTTTAACCGAAGTTGCCCCAATCAGCAAAATTGAAATACACGGCAATGTGGAAGTTTACCTATCAAATGCCGCCGCCGATCAAATAAAAGTTTACAACAGCTACTATGCCGAAAGCGCTTTGGTACAGGACCAGGCCGGTGTTTTAAGGATCTCATCCTACAAAGCAGAAAAATTGATCGTATGGGTGAGTGTGAGCGATTTGCGCAACCTGGATGTTTATGATAACGCCGAAGTAAAATCATTCGGAAAACTATCAGCTATCGATCTGGATGTAAATTTGTATAACAACGCTTCGGCCAAATTGAACCTCGATAGCTACTCAGCAGCAATCACCCTGAACAGTCATGCCAAAGCAGATATTTCGGGCGAGGCCAATGAAGCAGTTATTAAATATGATTTTTCATCAACCCTTAACACCACTAATTTCAGTGCAAAGCATATAGCCAGAACTTTAAAATCGGCCCCTGCTAATATGGGCGAACTGACAGAATTTGCTTCCCTTTGATCCCCTGTCATTATATTTGAGCCGCCCGGATTGATTCTGAGGCGGCTTTTTTATTGCGAAAGGTTTCAAACCTGACTCGATTTTTGACGCTATAGCGTTTTGTGTGGGCAAATAAACCAAACGCGGAAAGCGCCAAACAGGTAGAACGAACAAAACCCGATGTGGGATATTACGCAATTGGGTGTTTATTTTGATGTAAACGCTGCAGGGTAAAAAAAGATGTAACTATTTGATTATCAAAGTAAACACATACATTAAAGCGCCGAAAAATTAAACATTTGATTATCAATTAATTACACAAAATTAATCCATAGTTAAAAATTAACTACTTTATTATCAGCAATTTACATACAATAAAACAGGTGGGCGTGTGTGCGATGTAAACACCTCGAAATAGAAAAAATATAACACCTCGTTGTACCTGACGCCCAACGCAGCTTTTAAAGGAAATGGCAGCTTTTCCCATAGCGAAGGGCTTGAAACCAATCGCTATGGGGAAGGTTTGCTATTCAATTAAAAAAATAGCCAGTAATTGTCATTTACCTTAACCCTGTGTTAAATCTTTCAAATCTCATCGTTAATCCTATTCGTTTTCTTATTTTTAGCTATATTTAGTTGCCGTCGCCATTTATCATGAGTCTATCTATCAAAAAAACCATATTTAAAACATTAAAAATTACCGGTATCACCGTTGGCAGTTTATTGGTAATCGTCCTTTTTTTGCCTTATTTATTTCCGAAAACCATCAGTGATAAAATAAAGCAACTGGCCAATAGCAGCCTAAACAGTCAGCTTCAGTTTTCCAGCACCAGCCTTTCCTTTTTTAAACATTTCCCCAATCTGACGCTTACCCTTTATGATCTTTCGTTAAAAGGCAGCGCGCCTTTTGCCAACGATACGCTGGTGGCAGCAAAGGAGGTTTCATTTGGTATAAGCTTAAGCTCGGTGTTTCAAAAAAAGATTACAATTGACAAAATATTCCTTAGCCAGGCGCTTATTAATATACAGGCCGATACCGGCGGTCGGGTTAATTACAATGTTTACAAAGCAAAAAACGATTCAACCACCACCGCGCCTGCCGATACTGCCAGTGCTTCGTTAGGCATTAACCAAATACTGGTGGAAAACAGCCGGATAGTTTATAATGACCGTTCTATACCCATGCAATTTAATGCAAGGGGCTTTAACTATACCGGCAAGGGCGATTTAACTAAAGATGTGTTCGACCTATACACGCATACCGAGATAGCATCAGTTGATTTTTTTTATGGCGGGCAGGCGTATATTCTGTCGAAAAAGGTAAATGCCGACCTGATTACCCAGATGAATACCAAATCGCTGGCTTTTGTTTTTCAGAAGAACGATATGCTGATTAACCAATTCCCGGTGAAGTTCGTGGGCAAATTTGGCTTTATAAAGGGCGGCTATGATATGGATTTTAAAATCGACTCGCGCGAGAGCAACCTGCACGATATTATCACTGCCCTGCCGCCCGCCTATTTAAAATGGCTGGATGAAACCGATGTGCGCGGCACCGGCGATATACAACTGCAATTAGCCGGGCGCTACCTGGCTGCGGATAGTACATTGCCGAATCTTAACTTGGCCATCAAAGTTCGCAATGGCTATATTAACAATAAAAAATCGCCCGCGCCTGTAAGCAACCTGTATATGGATTTTGTTACCAGGGTGCCTGGCCTCGATCCGGATAGTTTGCAGGTAAACCTTGATTCTCTATCCTTTAATATGGGGAAGGGTTATCTAAACACCGTTTTACGGGTTAAAGGCGTTAAAAAGCCGGATATTTACGCCAAACTGAATACCGAAATTGACCTTGAAAAGTGGAGCAATGCCTTTGGGGTAAAACAAGTGAAACTGAAAGGCCGGTATGCGGCACATCTGCTGGCAAAAGGTGTTTATTCAACCGGGATTAAACGGACGGGCATACGCAAAAAGGTGGATACGGTGATAACCAGTGTGCCGAAATTTAGCTTTAAATCGTCGTTTACGGATGGTTATATTAAATATGCCTCATCGCCTGAAGCGCTTAAAAATGTCAGCTTTACAATGAATGCCGCTTGCCCGGATAAGGATTATAACCACGCTACCTTCGAAGTTGAAAATCTGAATGCCAATATCCTGGACAGTTACATAAAAGGCTACTTTAAAGCAAGCGCTGCGCAAGGCTTCCCGATGGATGCGGGTTTGGATGTTAAATTTAACCTTGCAGATGTTAAACAATTTTACCCGGTTGATGGTCTTATCCTCAAAGGCAACCTGCTGGCCAACCTGCAATCAAAAGGAAAATTTATTCCCGAAAAAAAAATTTACCCGGTAACCAATATCGCGGTTGATTTGCAGGGAGGATCGATACAAACCAAATACTACCCCCACCCTATTGAGCACATAACCGTAAATACCAAGATAACAAATACCGATGGCTCATTTAACGGCTTGAAGGTTGCCTTAAAACCGGTTTCCTTTGTTTTTGAGGGAAATCCGTTTTCGATAAATGTTTTTCTGAAAAATTTCAATAACCTGGAGTACAAAATAAACTCGGAGGGCACACTGGATATTGGCAAAATATACCAGGTATTTGCGGTGAAGGGTTATGGCGTTAAGGGGCAAATCAGCACAAAACTATCCCTTAAAGGCAAGCAAAGCGATGCAGTGGCGGGTAATTACGATAAACTGGCCAACTCGGGCACCATGAAAGTGAAGGATATTGCACTTACTTCTGATTTGTTCCCCAAACCATTTTTTATTAAAGACGGCCGTTTTAGCTTTAACCAGGATAAAATGCAGTTTGACGCCTTTACAGCTACGTACGGTAAATCGGTTATTGTAATGAATGGCGCACTTTCCAACGCTATTGACTATGCTGTAAAACCCGGCGCCGTACTAAAGGGCGATTTTAAGTTTAGCAGTAACAGCATTATTGCCGACGACTTTATGGCATTTTCCAGCCCGTCGCCTACGCAAAGCGGTAAGGCTGCTGCAGGTCCGTCGGGCGTTATTATGGTGCCACGCAATTTGGACTTAACTTTTGCGGCAGACGTAAAAAGCGTGAAATACAATGGCCTCAATATTAAAGATGTTAAAGGACAAATGTCCATCAGCAATGGCAGCATTGTTTTAAAACAAACCGGCTTTAACATTATAGGCAGCCCGGTAACCATGGACGCCACTTATAGCAGTATTGACCCTAAAAAGGCTACGTTCGATTACCATATTGCAGCGCAGGATTTTGATATTAAAAGGGCATACAACGAAATAAAACTGTTTCATGATATGGCCACCTCGGCAGGCAGCGCCGAGGGTTTGGTATCGCTGGATTATAAATTAAATGGCCGCCTTGATGCCAATATGAAGCCGGTTTACCCCTCCTTAAATGGCGGAGGCATACTATCGGTAAAAAAGATAAAAGTAAAAGGTTTTAAACTTTTTGGCGCGGTAGGCAGCAAAACCGATCATAATGGTATCGACAGCGGTGATGTATCAAAAGTAAATATTGAAACTACCATCGCCAATAATATCATCACCATTAAACGTACTAAAATGCGTATGGCAGGCTTCAGGTTAAGATTTGACGGACAGGTTGGCTTTGACAATACCCTTAATTTAAACTTCCGCCTCGGTTTACCGCCGCTGGGTATTTTTGGCATACCTATGCATAT
>JABDBM010000170.1 GCA_013288685.1 Bacteroidota bacterium
GAAAAGTTGACTTTGATAGTAAAACCAACATTTTTTACTACCGCGAAAAAAAAGATACCATAGCGATGATGCTTGATTACGAAAAAGTTAATGCGACCGATACTGTATTTCTCAGAACACTATTCGCCAATATAAATATATCGGGCAACGAAACCTCATCACAAATTAAACTGATCAACTTAAAAACTTTTGTACGTAAGGCTTATAAAGGAGATAGTAAGACGAAAACCTTAAAGTTTTTTGAGAAATACGTGATCAGGCGAATTGAGCGGTATAAATGATTTTTTTGTCTGAACCATGATTTTTAGGATTAAATGATTTAAGGATTCATTTTGGCATGGCCTTATCATGGCAATCCTAAAATCCAATAAATCATGGTTCGGACTTTAATTCAATCGCCTTCCCCTGCTCCGGGAAAATAAGGTTCAAACCCAGTTTATTTTCGGCTTTTAGCTGAACCTTAATCTTGTTAATACTTGCCTGCGGCGGTTTTACATGGGTAACCACCACGTCAAAACCCCTAAGGGCTTCCGCGCCTGTTAAGGTAGCCAAATCATCCATTTCTTTCATGAGCCAGCGTGGTGTGAGGTGACCAAACAGCGTTTTATCGGGCTGCTCATCCGGAAACGAGGTCTCGATCATAATAGCCTTCAATTTTTTGCTTTTAATAAGTGGGGCAACTACTTGCCAAAGGTTATGCAGGTTTTGGCTTTTTTCAACCTCATCGGGCCCGGTATCGCCTAAGTATAATAAATAAGCATCCTTGCTATTTACCAAAAAGGCGGTGCTGGTTAAGTTTGAGTGGGCCAGTGGAAATGCTGTTACCGTCATCCCGGTATTTTTGATGGCGAGTGTACTATCGGGAGTTAACACCTGGTAATGGTATTTTTTTAATTGTGGAGCGCCGCCGTCGTCGGAGAAATTGGCCCAGCTTTCCCATGTAAAGTAGTGTGTTTTTATGGTTTCGATGGTGCCGGCAAGCGCATAAATGGATTTTGCTGTATCATCGGGGGAGTTGATGATTAATCCTGAGATATGATCCAAATGCGCATGTGAAATAAAATAACCTTTGATGTATTGCCTTAATACCTGCTCGGTGGGAATGGAAAACACTTTATTGCTGATTGCCTTTTCAATACCGTAATGCAGGGTACCAGCATCCAGGCAAATGTAATTATTGGTGCCCTTTGCCGCGACCATATAGGCAGAGAGGTTGCTTTCATCTATCCCGCCTTTAATGCCCAGTGGGACGATTTTAAAGGATTGAGCGGAAGAATAAACCGGAATTAACAGCGAGCAAACGATAAATAAAAGAGCGTTAATGCGTGACATGATTTTTAATTAAAGTATTTGGGCATGAACTTTTAAAATAAAAAACTACGTCATTTCGAATGAAATGAGAAATCTTTACAAACCGTGCCTGGTAGCTATACATGGTCCATTATGCATAGGGTATAAGATTTCTCACTGTGTTCGAAATGACATTTTGGAGGTGTTTCAAATCTGTTAAATCACAAAAAAACAATTTAAATCTGTGATTTTATTCTATTGTTATCTCATCCGCAAAAATATACGATGGCTGGCCTTTACTTTCGTGCCAATCGGGCAATGCGCCGTATTGTTTGGCTACTACTTTAATATAACGTGTACTTAAGTTTAACGGTGCAGTAAACTCCTGCGTTTGTACGTTCAAATCTTTTATATCCACTTTGGTATTCACCGTGCTTGCCAGTTTATAGCTAACGCCGTCATCCGATATCCAGAATTCAACGTATTTAGGGAAAACGATCCATGAGCGGGTATCCTGTAAGGTGCCAATGCTTACTTGCTTTACTGGCTTAACCTCGCCCATATCAACCACAGCTATCAGGTCGTTGGGCTGGTAGCCTTGCCAGTTGCCTAAGCGCCAGTTGGCTTTGGCATGAATGCCGTTTATTAATGCGTTATCGCCTTCGTCAGCATAGTTGGGCAGGTATTTGTTAATCAAGGATAGTTTTAAATCGTCCCTTATTTTAGTAAAAGTGCCTTCGTCAACAAAGCTGGCTTTGCCATCTTCAATTGCGATACATTTAACGGTGGTATTAACAGAAAAATTGACGGGACCAGTGTACAACGTTGAACTTTCAGTAGGAGTGGAGCCATCCAGCGTGTAATATATTTTAGCCTTATCATCCGCACATTTTATTTCGACGCTCATGGTTTTTGTAAAAGTTTTCCCCGGGGCCAGTATATAAGGATTGGGAACAATCAAATTATCCGTAATTGCCGATGTGGGTTTTTCCAAACTCTGCACAAAAAGCTTATTTGGCAGGCGGCCGGTTAAAACTTCAAATTCGCCGCCGTTGGCTATATCATCGAAGTTGAGGTACAGTTTATTATAAGCCTTTTTGTTCAGGTTCATTCCCTGCAAATAAATGTTGTTGCTGTTGATACTTGCGCCGGGGTTAAGGATGACGAACTTTTTACCATTCTCCAGGTTAATTACCGCTTTATCGAATTGCGGCGTCCCTATTTGAAACTGCTGCTGACCGGGGGCGATATTATAAATACCCAATGAACTGATCACATACCAGGCCGACATTTGCCCGCAATCTTCATTGCCCGATAAACCATCCGGCTTGTCACTATATTCTTCCCTTAATATCCGGCTTACCCACGATTGTGTTTTATCGGGCGAATCGGTAAAGTTGAACAGGTAGGCCATGTGATGGCTCGGCTCGTTACCGTGCGCATACTGGCCGATAAGTCCGCTAACATCATCCTGCTGACGGCCGGTTAATTTAGAGTCGGTGGTAAACAATTCATCCAGCTTGGCTTCAAATGCGGCGCGGCCACCCATTCGGCTTATCAGTCCTTCTACATCCTGCGGGGCTAAAAACGAGTATTGCCATGCGTTGCCTTCGGTGTAATTGTTATTGATTTCGGTAGGCTCGAAAGGCGTATACCAGCCGCCATTGGCACGGGCCTGCATAAAACCGTTTTGGTTGTTAAAATGGTTTTTCCAATATTGGCCACGCTTTATAAATTCGTTATAGTCGTCGGGCTTATTCAGCATTTTGGCCATTTGGGCAATGCACCAATCGTCAAAGGCATACTCCAGGGTTTTTGATACCGATTCATGTTCATCATCCGATAATACAACGCCATTTTTACGGTATGAGTCCAAACCAAATTGGTTTCGGTTTACGGCCGCTTTCATTGCGGTAAACGCTTCATCGGCGTTAAAATCGCGGATACCTTTGGCAAAAGCATCAACAATTACAGGTATGGAATGGTTACCAACCATACAATAAGTTTCGCTGGAGGCTAAAGGCCAAATCGGCAGTAATCCACCCTGCTCGTACATCGCCAGAAACGACTTTACAAAATCGAGCGTGCGTTTACGGTCTATAAGATTGAGCAAGGGGTCTTCGGCGCGGTAGGTATCCCATAAGGAGAATACAGTATAGTAGTTAAAACCATCGGCTTTGTGAATCTTTTGATCCATGCCGCGGAATTGGCCATCAACATCGCTATAAACGTTTGGCGCCAGCATGGCATGATAAAGCGAGGTGTAAAAAATGGTTTGCTTCACTTTGGCATAATCAACCGTCGGTTTCTTTTTCGGCTGTGGCCTTGCATAGCCGTTTTGGCTATTGTATCCATTTGGATTTTGAGCGTTCTGTGCCTCCTGTTGCGTTGCAGCGCTTGGGCCGCCGCCTTCCACTTCTATTTTCCACAGTTCATTTTTCCACAGGTTTTTAGCCTCTTTTTGTACTTTTTTAAAGTCGAAATCTGGAACTTCGGTATTCAAATTGTTTAATGCACCCTCGGTACTTACGGATGATATACCCACTTTTGCAATCACCTCGCCGGGGTTATCAAAGCGGATATACATTTTGATATTTTTGCCTTGTAATTTGCTTTGATTGGGCTGTAATTGATCGTTGCTGGCTATGCCATAAGTTTTAAATGGTTTTGAAAATTTTGCATAAAAATATAGCGACTGATCAGTTGCCCACGAACTGGAACGGCGAAAACCCCGAATTTCATGGTCATTTACTACTTCAATCCATGAATCCAGCACGTTATCACGGTGTTGTAAATCAATAATAATATTAGCCTCGCTGGTTGTAGGGAAGTTATAACGGTGAACGCCAACGCGGGTACTGGCGGTAAGTTCCACGTCCACATTGTATTTATCCAGGTGGGTTTTGTAATAACCGGGGGTTGCAGTCTCATTTTTCTTTTTGAAAGGGGAACTGTAATCGGTGTTTTTAAATTGCGGTTCGCCGGTGGTTGGCATAAATAGCACATCGCAATAATCGGCAATGCCGGTGCCACTTAAATGGGTGTGCGAAAAGCCATAAACAACCGTATCAGTATAATAATAGCCAGAACAACCGTCCCAACCTTCCAGCCGCGTATCCGGACTTAATTGCACCATCCCGAAAGGCACCACAGCCCCCGGATAAGTATGCCCATGCCCGCCGGTACCAATAAACGGATTTACAAAAGGTGTAAAATCTTTTTTGTGCTGAGCGAATAATGATGATGATAAAAACGAAAATAATGCTAATGAAAAGAGAATGCGGGAAAAAAGCCTCATTTGATATTGTTTTGGGGATTACAGTGATTAAAGAATTGATTACACCGATTTTTTTAAAAAATTTAATTCCGCTAATTTCTTTTTTTAATCGCAGATTTTTGAATTATTTTTTTGATTACACCAATTGGTTTAAAATCGGGGCAACCTCCCAAAAATCGCTGTAATCGATTCTTCAATTGCAGTAATCCCCAATTAATTGGTGATCGTAAAATGATCGGCATCCTTTAAAAAAGGCAACGTTCTCCTGGTTTTCACCACCTCTTCGGCGATAATAGAGAAGGTGTACAAATCTTCTTCATCGCGTTTGTAATACACTACATTACCATTAGGGTCGATACAGGTGGAGTCACCGGAATGATATACTTCGTTGCCGTCGTGGCCAACGCGGTTAACGGCTATCACGTAAGCCTGGTTTTCAATAGCGCGGGCGGGGATCAGTGCGCGCCAGTGCGCTATCCGGCGTTCGGGCCAGTTGGCAACAATAATAAGCAGGTCATACTCGCTATCTACATTGCGCAGCCACACCGGGAAACGAAGGTCGTAGCATACCATAGGGCAAATTTTCCAGCCGTTTAGCTCAACAATCAGTTTTTTGTTGCCTGCGGTATAAGTTTGGTGCTCTTTACCAAGGGCAAACAGGTGTCGTTTGTCATAACATTCGTAACTGCCATCAACACGCATCCATATCAGGCGGTTATAATATTTTTCCTCGTCCTTTATAATCAAGCTGCCTGTTACTACACAATCGTACTTTTTAGCCATCTTATGCATCCATTGCATGGTTTTGCCGCCCATTGGTTCAGCAAGCCGCTGGGCGTCCATTGAAAATCCGGTATTGAACATCTCCGGTAAAATAATCAGGTTTGTTTTTTCGCGGATAGCAGACAGCTTCAGTTCAATATTCTGTAAGTTTTTATCAATATTTTCCCAAAACAGGTAGCCTTGAAACGTAGTTACTTTTAAATTTTCCATCCTTGTTAGTTCATAGTCTGTGGTCCACGGACTCTGGTTTTAAATTCTGTTTAAAGAATAAACTAATAAATTGAGCCATTATTGTCGGGTAAGTTCATAGTTAGTGGTTCATGGTTCATAGCCCCAGCATTTTTACCATGAACCATGAACTATGATCCATGAACTAAAGCCAACCGCTCAATTGCTCTATCAAGTGTTTCCTGTTTCTTTGCAAAACAAAATCGCAATACATGATGATCAGTAGCTTTACTATAAAATACCGAATTAGGTATTACGGCTACACCAGCATCTTTTGTTAACCGCAGGGCAAATTCACTGTCCTTTTCATCCGTAATTTTGTTATAAAAAACCGATTGAAAATAAGTGCCAAAACAAGGCAACAGATCAAAGTGCGTTTGCCCGAGCCCTTTACGGAAATAGTCGCGCTTTTGTTGGAAAAAATCCGGCAAACCCAAATACACCTGTTCGTTTTTCAGGTACTCGGCAATGGCGTATTGTATAGGTGCATTTACGCTGAATA
>JABDBM010000171.1:0-5231 GCA_013288685.1 Bacteroidota bacterium
TTGTTTATTGACCCCAAAAATCCTACATCATTAGCGTTTGCCGCACAAGTTATTCTAACAGACAGCGAAGTTGCTGCAAGATTATCGGCCAACGGTAAGAAAAGAGCCGCCTTATTTACCTGGGATACCGCTATCCAAAAAACAGTTGCAGTTTATCACCAGGTTGAAAAAATGTTATAATCATGAAAATTACGGAAAGAATAAAAGAAAGATTACGCGTACTGTCAATTGATTATTATGACAGGGCGCCCCAAACAACCGGTGAAAACATTTATATCCGCTGGGTATTGGTAAAGCACCTCAGCAATGGGATTATCGATCTGCTTAACGCAGCCATCCGGCTAAGAAATTGCACCAAAGGAAAAATGGTAACCGTTAAGGGGCGCCTAAAAGTATCGGGAAGAGGAAAGATTATTATTGGCGATAACTGTCGGATTTGGTCGCATATTGGCACAACTCAAATTTCGGCCGGGCCAAGGGCTACAATCGAGATCGGCGACAATACATTTATCAATGCCGGCACTATCATCACCTCAAGAAGGCACATAAAAATCGGCAAAAACTGTCACATTGCCAACCAGGTTATTATGATGGACGATGATTTTCATGATGTTGGGGAAAGAAGTGCAACATCAGGCAAGGAGTCTATCATCATAGGCGATGATGTTTGGATAGCCACCCGGGCCACCATATTAAAAGGAGTAACTATTGGCGAGGGTGCCGTTATTGCCGCCGGTGCGGTGGTAACCAAAGATGTTTTGCCTTTTATGATGGTTGGCGGCGTACCGGCAAAATTTATCAGATTCACTTATGATAAAGTGTTGCCTAAAGTTAGGCCCGTTAATGTTTTAGAAATTTCAGCATGAACCTGTTAGCCAAAATAAAATCAAACCCGCGTTTAAAGGGTTTAGTATATAAAATGATTGTTGCAAATGCCCGTCCGCGTTTTTGGGTACGGTGGTTTATAACGCCGTTTATCCATCACCGGGGTAAAGGGTCAGTAATAAGGTGGAGCGCCAGGGCCGATATTCTTCCATTTAATAAATTCTCACTCGGTCCCCGCTCCACTATTGAAGATTTTTGTACAGTTAACAATGGCGTAGGCGATGTAGTTATTGGCAGCGACAGCCGCATTGGCTTAGGCAGCGTATTAATAGGCCCGGTAAATGTGGGCAAGCAGGTTATTTTAGCGCAAAATATTGTTGCAAGCGGGTTAAATCATACCTATACAGATGTTAGCACGCCAATCCGTTTGCAAAAGGTTACTACCGCCCCGATAATTATAGAGGATGAAGTGTGGATTGGGGCAAATGCAGTTTTAACAGCAGGGATTACTATTGGAAAACACAGTGTGGTGGCAGGCGGAGCGGTTGTTACCAAAAGTGTCCCTGCCTACTGCGTTGCAGCCGGTAATCCGGCGCGGGTAATTAAGAAGTACGATTTTGAGAAAGCTGAATGGGTGAGGGTTAATCATTGACCCGGTTGCCTCAGGAGATTCTGAAAATCTTCGACCTTTGATTTATCGGTTATAGCCTTAATAATTTCGTCAAGTTCATGAGCGGACAACAAGATAAAATCAATCATTTTTTCCTTTTCTTCTTCCGTTTCGTCCAAATCTTTAAGCAGCGGAATCAGACCCATCATCCGCGAAAGCGGCGCCCGTACCACATGGCTTTGTATCCACGATATTTCTTTTAGCCTGTCGTTCTGGTCTTCAATGGCTTTGATGTGACTTAAAGTTTCCGTTAAGTCGGTAGCAATAACAATATTTGCTTTGCGGCCCTGGTAATTTATAGGTGATACCTGGACTTCAACATTTCTTAATTCTCCTTTTTTTAATTTGTGCAAAACTATCCTGCTCGATGGATCATTTGGGCGCATCTGGTCTTCTATAAGGCTTGCTTCAAGGGTGGCCAATTCTTCGGGCGGCCGGATATCTTTTAGCGTCATTGATAAAAACTCTTCGCGACTGTATCCGTAATGATCAACTGTTGCTTTGTTCACATCCAAAAACTGCAAGGTTTGTACGTCAACAACCCACATGGGTAAGGGGCTGAAATTAAACAATTCGCTATATCTGCGTTCCGAGCGCTCTATTTCGGCTATGCTTTTTTTTCGCTCTATGCTGTAAACGATACTCTTATACAGCGACATTGACGTCAAATCGTCCTTCAACAGGTAATCGGCAATGCCCATCGAAAGGGATTTAACACCAAAGGAAAAATCGGTAAACCCGGTTAAAACAATTACCGGCGCATTGTCACAAATCTCCACCATTTCGTGTATCAGCTGCTCTCCGGTCTTATCGGGCAACGAAAGGTCCAACAGAACAGCATCAAAAACAGTATTAATTAAAATTTCATTTGCGGATTTAAAGGTAAGCGCCCGCACAATTTCCGGCACAACTATCTGTTCAAATAAAAAATCTTCAACAAGGGCAAAATCGCCATCATTATCTTCAACAACTAATATTTTATACTCCGTTTTATCAGTGGCCATTTATCTATTTTTTGGGTATCGAAACAATATTTATCCAAAAATCCTCGATTTTTGATATTGCTGTAATAAACTCTGTCACTTCTATTGGCTTGGTAATATAGCAATTTACATGATTTTTGTAGGAAGCCATAATATCCTTTTCAGACGATGACGTTGTTAGCATAATTACTGGTACGTGTTTGAATTTGTCGCTGTTTTTTATGTACAATAACACCTCCTGCCCGCTCATTTTTGGCAGGTTTATATCCAGTAAAACCATATCCGGGATGTCATCAGCCGAAGTAAGGTCGGCAAAAAAGTCGATGGCCGCGCGCCCGTCCCTTTTTATAATAACGTTGTTGATTATCTTAAAATCTTCCAGCGCTTCGGTGGTTAATAAAATATCACCTTCATTATCCTCAACCAGCAAAATATTTATCGAATTCATATTCTAACTTTTAAAATTGTAAAATAAAACGTACTGCCAAGGCCTTTTTCAGATTCAACCCATATCGTCCCCCCAAGGTTCTCCACTATCTTTTTTGCAATTGCAAGCCCCATACCTGTACCGGAATATTCATCTTTATTATGCAGTCGTTGAAAAATAACGAATATTTTATCAAAGTACTGAGGTTCAATGCCTAAACCATTATCTTTTACGGCAAACAACCAGCTGCCACCTATATCTTTACATGATATGTCTATTTCAGGCCGGGCTTTAACATTACAATATTTTAAACTGTTACTGATTAAATTTTGAAATATCTGTCTTACCGGTCCTTTGTAAGACGTTATAACAGGTAAATTATTGAAAACGATAGTCGCATTTTTCTCTTCAATTTGCTTTCGGTATAGCGCCGATACATCTCCAATCAATTTGCCTAAATTTATGTCTTCTGCGCCATCTTCTATTGATCCCACGCGCGAAAATTCAAGCAGATCCAGTATAATCTGGCGCATTCTTTTAGCGCCGTCAACCGCAAAGTTTATGTATTGCCGTCCCTTTTCATCCAGTTTGTTATTATATTTT
Organism: Bacteroidota bacterium; assembly: GCA_013288685.1. GTDB lineage: Bacteria > Bacteroidota > Bacteroidia > Sphingobacteriales > Sphingobacteriaceae > Mucilaginibacter. The sequence goes on from JABDBM010000171.1 coordinate 3,509, forward strand.
TTTTCAATCTGGGTTAAAAAGCTGGTGATCATGCGCAGGGGCTCCTGCAAGTCGTGCGATGCTACGTAAGCAAACTGTTCCAGTTCGGCGTTTGATGTTGCCAGTTCTTTTGTTTGCAGCTTCAAACTATTGTTTAATTCTTTCAGCTGGGTGTCCGAAACTTTACGCTCCGTAACATCTTTAAAATAAACCGAAAGGCCGCTTCCGGACGGATAGGCGCTAATTTCATACCATTTGCCAAGCGGGGCAAAAAAGTCTTCAAAATGCATCGCTTCGTTAGTCGCAACGGCCTCATGGTATTTTTTATAAGACTCCGACTCAACTGAATCAGCAAATACCACCCACAGATTTTGTCCGAGCATTTCCTCCTTCGGTTTATACAGGACCTTTTCGGCCATATTGTTCCAGTAGGTTACCGTCCAGTTTTTATCAACTGCAAAAAAAGCATCACCAATACTCTCCAATATGGTGTTTTTTTCTTCCAGGGTTTCGCCTGCTAATATTTGCGCATTTTTACGCTCGCTATTATCTTTAAGATAGACCGTTAACCCGTTAGTAGCGGGGTAAATGCTTACGTCGAGCCATTTCTGTACAGACAAACTGTAAGTTTCAAAATGAGCAGCCTCACCGGTTTCCATTACATGCTGATATTGCATTTGCACTTCCGTATCAAATGCTCCTTCATTTAGTTCCCAGATATTTTGGCCCAATACTGTATTCCTGGGCCTCTTCATTAGTTCTTCGGCCATGTTATTCCAATAGGTAATTACCCATTGTTTATCAAGGGCAAAAAAAAGCATCTCCTATACTTTCCAGAATGGTGTTTCTCTCTTCTAATATTTCGGTAACCGATATTTCGGCCCTTTTGCGTGCATCAATATCCTGAAAGCTTCCATAAATGCGGGTACATCTGTTATTAGCTAATTCCGCTTCGCCTATAACACGAATCCATTTATCGGCGCCCTTTGCCGTTATTATCTCCAGTTCAACATCCCACGAAATGCCTTTTTCTATGGCCTCTTTGACTTTATAGGTCATAAATTCCCGACTGGGACCTTCCTTATAAAAGTTAAGAGCCGTTTCAAGATCGGGTTTGCATTCGGCATCAACTTCATGTATCTCCTTCGTAATATCGCTCCAAAAAACAGTGCCTTTTAGCAAATCAATTTCCCAGCTTCCTATACGTGCCAGGTTATTTGCTTTATAAAGCAGGTCTTCAAGTTCTTTTTTATCGGTGATATCTTTAGCCACGCAAAAGATCAGCCCTTCCGCCGAAGCCGCCGACGTGGTCCACGCAAGCCATTTTTCCTTGCCCAACCGTGTTATGTACCTGTTTTCGAAATATACTACAGCGTTGCCATTGTTAATTTCAGTAAACTCTGTTAATGATGTAATTCGGTCGTCCGGATGTATAAACTCAACAAATGGCCGGTTTAACAATTCCAGTTCAGTGTAGCCAAGCAAAGTTATTAGCGCCGGGTTTACCTTTTTAAAATACCCGTCCGATCCGGCTGTACAAATAATATCAGGGGCAGAGTTAAACAATTGATTAAGTTCCTCTTCAAGCTGCTTTCTTCTTATTTCGGCCCCAAAACTTGAGCTAACTTTCCCGAATAAGCTGTTAAGATATAATCCTTGATTTTCTTCGCTGCTGTTGCCTAAAATTAAAACGCCTATTATATCATTTTTAAAATACAGGGGTATACCATAAGCGGATATTAGC
>JABDBM010000171.1:5241-6070 GCA_013288685.1 Bacteroidota bacterium
ATTGTAATGTTAAAGCCCGGCCTGAAATAGACATATCATGTAAAGATATAGGTGGCAGCTGGTTTCTGTCAATATTTGTTAAAAGCTGAATGGTGCCAGTTTCCCATGCCATGCCAGGCAGGCCTTCTCCTTTTACAAAGCTTTTTATTGCTGCGCTGTCGCGGTAAAATTCCTTTATTGCGGGCGACAATTCGCATTTAACCGCCAGGTTCGCCTTTCTTTTATCCGGAGCAATGAGCCAGGCCTCGGCCATGCTGAAATTACCATAATCCACCAATTTTTTAAGCACCTTCAAAAGGATGTCATTTAATGTCAAAGGCTCATTAAAAACATTGCTTATTTCGGCAAGGAGCGCATTTTGCCGCTCTTCAATTTTACGTTGCGTTATATCCCTGATAAACACCGAAACACCGCCTTGGGTTGGATATACGCGGTTTTCCTGCCATAAATTTAATGGCGCATAATGGTCCTCGTTGCTAACATAACCCTTTTCTGTAAATGCCTGCTGAATAGCCTTATAGGTATTTGAGCCTACTGCATCAGGGAAGACATCCCAAATATACCTCCCTATTAATGATTCAGCGGTGTGGCCGGTCATTAATCCTATTTGTTTATTGGCGTAGGTATAACACATGTTTTCGTCAAGCGCAATAAAACCGTCGGTAATATTTTCAAGCAGGTTTTCAATTTGTTCGGTTTTTTTCCGGATTTCTATCCCGGCAAGTTTAAGTTCAGTAATATCATAAATCAATGAATAAAAACCTTTGGTAACACCATCAACCTTATCCGGGATGTATTGCGTTTGTGTATACGCAATTTGGCCATCGGG
>JABDBM010000172.1 GCA_013288685.1 Bacteroidota bacterium
CAGGAATACTTACTGATTCCCCCCATCCTCCTGACTGTAAACCAACTCTATTTCCCGCCGCAATTCTTCTTCGTTGGGTAAATACAGTTGATATTTCTGTACAAATAGTTTGCTGTTTGTATGGCTCATGGCATATTTTATTTGCAATTCGTCGTGGCTACGTGCTAAAACAATGCCTATCGGTGGGTTATCCCCTTCTACATTTTGCTCCGCCTCCATGTAGCCTAAATACATATTCATCTGCCCCACATCTTCGTATCCTGCTTCTTCCTTCTTCAAGTCTATCAGCACAAAGCACTTTAATATTCTATGATAAAATACCAAATCGATATAATAATGCCTGTTGGCTAAGGTAATACGGTACTGACGGCCTATAAAAGCAAAACCCTTGCCTAATTCTAATAAAAACTCCTGCAATTGGTTAATCAATCTTGTTTCTAAATTGGTTTCGCTGATATGATAAGGCTCGGGTATTTTCAAAAATTCAAAAACATAAGTGTCTTTCAAAATGTCTTCGGGCTTTTCAATTATTTGACCTTGCCTGGCTAATTTCAAAATTTCGTTTTTGTTTTTCCCTGCGGCTAATCGTAAAAAGAGTGAGGACTTTTTTTGCCGGATAAATTCTAAAATTGACCAATTTTCGTTTAATGCCTGATGCTCATAAAAACTTCGCTCAAGCGGGTCTTCAATCTTCAAAAGTTCAACGTAGTGGCTCCAGCTCAAAAGGTGCGACGGCGTCGCACCTTTTTCAACAGATTGATTATCAATGGCAAAAAGGTGCGACGGCGTCGCACCTTTTTCAACCAGGTGGCTATCACCGCCCAATTGGTGAGGAGCTTCCACACCAATTGGGTATAACAAATAAAACTGCCTAAAACGCTTAATATTGCTAAGACTAAACCCTTTACCATAAGTCAATGATAAATCTCTCGACAACCTTTTTAATAGCCCATCCCCATATTCGGCTTTTGAGTTTCCTTCTTGTTCAAATTGCACAATATGTTGTCCAATTTTCCAATAGGTTTCAATTAATGCAGCATTTACAGCTTTTATCGCTTTTGTTTTGCCGGTAAGGTAAGTGCTTACTATATTGGTAAAAAGGTTATTATAAATTGGGTTATCAATCATATTTGTCTGTGCTTAACTCAAAAATACCATTTATAACTAAAGCCATCCAACTTAATTTATTTTCCCTCCCTACTTCTTTTATTCCGTTAATTCCCTAACTTCAACCTTGTAAACCATTGTGCATGTTTAAAGGTGTACCTTCAGCCGGTTATTGCATTACTGTTTCGTTAAATCCTCAATTATCATTAAAAAAGTGGTACAGCATAAGTTGCGTCATGCTGCTATTTTTTTGTTCGGCAACCACATTATTTGCCGAGGGCAGCAAGGAGTTAACAGCCAACGGCGGCTACAGGGCCTACCTTTTTTCGAGCCCTACGGGTAATCCATCCTATCCGTTTCCAACGCTGGGCACCATGAAAGTTTACGTTAAAGCCGGCGAAAGCATCGATGTGGGGTCCAGCGTTCAGGGCTTTGGCTCGGGCACTATTAACCTTCGGTCGCCAGACGGCAAAACTTATACCAGCGGCAACGCAGCTACGGCAGGGTTGATCAGCAGCCGTGCACAGGAGCTGGCCGGGCCACTGCCCAACGCCGGCGGTTATACGCCTTTTACCCAAAAGGTGCTTGCCGGTCAGGATGGCGTTTGGGAAATAGATTTTATCTCGCAAAGTAACGGTGTAGATATGGGCAACCCATCGCCCTTACCGGCTAATGGTAACTGGACACAGCCATCCGGCCAGTATATTACCGCGTTTGACATTTCGGTTCGCGATGCCGCTAATTCCAGGTTTTTAACTGGCAGGGTGTTTACCAATGTATTTTCGGGCATATTAGGGACCTTTAACGTGGGCTTTAACGGCATCTTCCACATTTTAACAAAGGATGGTTATCAGTATTCGCTTGATAATAATGGCCAGGCCGGCAACGGCTTTACTTTTTTTGTAAACAATAAAGGTTTCCGCAATATTGACGGTACCGCATCCTACCAAAGCGTAAACGGCTTTGATAATCCCAACGTGCAGGACCCACGGGCTGATGATACCCCATCGGATATCACTCACAAAATATTTTTCAACCCACCCGCTGCCGATCTACCCGCTGCCGCCGGTACACCCGGCGGCGGCACCACCTGGCTGCTGACACCTCCCATAGTACCAACTATTACCAATGTTACCTTTACAGGGATTGAAGGCACTATCGGTAAAGCAGGAACATCTCCGCTGGGTGCGAACATCTCGTTTACCACATCGGATGCGGGCAGCGTTGAACTCGCCATTGATGTTAATCAGAATAGTGTATTTACCGATGCTATTGACCGCAAAATAAGCGGTCCCGTTAATGCCGGACCAAATCAGCTCTATTGGGATGGCCGCGATGCTTTGGGAAACATAGTTGCACAAGGTAACTATAAAATAAATATCACCCTGGTTGCCAAAGCCGGCGAAGTTCATTTCCCGTTTTTTGATGTTGAACGGAATGTAAACGGTTTAAAGCTCACCCGCATCAATGGTAATTACGCTCCCGACGATACCCTTTATTGGGATGACTCGCCCATCTCTGTCGTTGGCACACCATCAAACCCGATAAAAAATTTAACGGGTATAAGCAGCATTGTTAACGGCCATAAATGGGGTACGCCAGCAACCGGCCCACTGGATGATGCCGACTTTGGAAATAATAAGAGTATTGATACATGGTCGTACACGGCCAGTGCGCCTATTTTAAGCTCGATAAGCTTTCAGTTGCAGGAGGCCGATTTGGCGGTAGATACCATTACAGCTATAGCAGGATGCGCAGGCCAGCCGGTCATCTATAACGTTGTGGTAAAAAACAACGGTCCTGGTGATGTAACAGGGGGTAAATTCCGTTTTAATTTCCCGTCCACAATTTCGGGTATTGTGGTTAGCAGCGCAGCCACTACGGGATCGTCTGCTACATCAGGCGGTGTAGTATCTGCCGATGCTTATGATGCTGATGTTGATATGGCAAACGGCTCGGTACGTACATTTACTATCACGGGTAAAATAGCGCTCGCAGCAAGCGGCACCCTCAATGTATCGGCAAGTATGATGCGGCCACCCGATGTAACGGACCCCGATGCTACCAACCCCGATGCCGCCCCGCCAACCAATGCCAATGCCGAATGTGATGCTTTACCATCGGGCGCAGGCTGCAACAATATTAAACTTAACAGCACCGGTTTTATATCATCATCAATTGCCGGCCTCCCGCAAACGGCTTTGCAATACGCAAACGTTACCCTTACCGCCAGCGGTCCAGGCGTGTGGACCGAAGCCGCCGGCGACCCAACAGTGGCTACTATCACCAGCCCTGCAAATACCACTACCACCGTGCTTGGGCTTGATAATTTAGGTACCTATCATTTTATTTATACCAACCCGAACGATTGCGCCGATACGGTTGCCATCACCGTTGTTAAGGCCGAATTGGTGTTCCCCAATGTTTTTACGCCTAATGGCGATGGCAAAAACGATACTTTTGAAATAAAAGGCCTCGAAAGCTTTCCCGGATCGCAGTTGCTGGTGTTTAACCGCTGGGGTAACGAAGTTTACCGTGGTGACAACTACACCAACAGCTGGGATGGCAGCTCGCTGGCCGAGGGAACTTATTATTATATTTTTAACCGCCGCGAACACAATGGTAATATAACCACCTTTAAAGGTTGGGTATTTTTAAAACGAAACAAATAATGGGCAGAGCAAAATTATGCATATTGCTCGCCGGCTTTGCTTTGTTTACAACAAGGGCTAATGCACAGCAGACTATTCAGTTTAGCCAATATGTTTTTAACGGGCTGGCCATGAACCCCGCCTATGCCGGATATCGGGAAGACCTGACCGCCAACTTGAGCACGCGCATTCAGTGGGTGGGCATAAACGGCGCACCGCAAACTGCGACGGCTTCGGTTGACGGGCTAACCAATGATATCACCAAAAATGTGGGCGTTGGGCTGGTAGCTACGGTAGACCGGCTTGGTCCCGAAAGCACATCAACACTTTATGCCAATTACGCCTACCGGCTTCGGCTGGATGAGTTGGACACCAAACGGCTTTGTTTTGGCGTTGGTGTTGGCGTGATGCAGTACAGCCTGAATGGCGCCAGCTTTAACAGCACCGATACCGGAGATGGCAATATACCTGCCGGAACCGAAAGCCGGGTGACACCCGATTTTAGGTTCGGTATTTATTATTCCTCGCCAGGTGTATATTTCGGGGCATCGGTATTCAATTTGCTTGCAAAGCCTATAACAAATTTATTGGATAACACCCCGATAATTACCCAGGTGCGTACTTTTTACGTAACCGCAGGGACCTTATTACCACTGACTGACGAGATTGATATTAAGCCATCCATCATGATAAAAGAAGACTTTAAAGGCCCCACCAATATGGATTTAACGGCTTACCTGGCCTTTAAGCGGCTTGTTTGGCTGGGTGCATCGTACCGTACCGGCGTGGCTACCTGGAGCAAAAGCAATTTGCAAACCGGGCTGGAGAGTCCGGCTGCTGCAGCCGCATTAGTTCAATTTTATATCAATGATCATTTCCGGATAGGTTATTCGTACGATTTTACACTGAGCAAGCTGGCCAATTACCAAAGCGGCACGCATGAGTTGTCGGTAAGTTTAAGTTTTCCTGGAAAGAAACCAAGGGTATTAAGTCCGCGATATTTTTAGGCAATGAAGAAATTACTATTCATAATAGGTTGTTTGCTTTCCGCGGGTTTATTCGTGCGGGCACAGGAGCAGCTATCCATAAAAGAACAAGCCGACAAGCTGTTTGAACGGTATGAATATTTTAAATGCCTGCCCTTGTATCTTAAATTAGATAAAGGGCCCAAAACCAACGTAAATATTTTGGAGCGCATTGCCGATTGTTATCGTAACATTAACCAATATGACAGCACCGAAGTTTATTATGCAAGGGTGACAGCTGATGCAAAAGCCAGTAAAATAAGCCATTTTTATTATGCCGAAGTTTTGCAGCGAAATCAAAAATTCGACCTGGCTAAGCAACAATACAGGTTTTATTTTAATGATGATCCCGCTGCTTTAGCTTTTAAACTTTCTGTTTGCGATTCGGCGGCGCTGTGGATGGCCAGACCGCTGGTTTATAAAATTGAAAATGATTCCATCTTTAACACACCCTACTCCGACTGGGGTCTGGTCTACGATGGCAAATCGAATGTTATCTTCACGTCCGATCGGCCCGATGACAACCAGGATACCGATGACCGTACCGGCAATAACTGGTTCAGGTTATACAGCTCAACAATTAAAGGTGATGAGATAAAACAACTGGGCCTTGCCGCCGATAGCGATAACTTGTACAGCGATTACCATATAGGCCCCATTGCCCTTAACAAAACAGCAGATACCGCCTATATTACCATCGCAACCGGGATATCTAAAAAACAGTTAACCGTTGATCCCCGGGAAAATAAAAGCATACAAAAACTATACAGCCGTCGCCTGCTGCTGGTAACCGCCTGTAAACGCGATGGGCAATGGGTTATTTTCGGCAGTTTCCCGTACAATAACATCCAAAAATATTCGGTTGGTGACGCAGCGTTATCAAAAGATGGCAAGCTGATTTATTTTGCATCGGATATGCCCGGCGGCGAAGGAAAAACAGATATATGGTACTGCGAAAAACAGCGCGATGGCAAATGGGGGAACCCGGTAAATTGCGGTAAAACCATTAATAGCAAAGATGAGGAAGCATTCCCCACTATAGGCGGAGACGGAGCCCTATATTATTCATCGAAAGGTTTGCCGGGTATGGGTGGATATGATATTTATAAAACCAAAGGATCAAAAACTGATTGGACCAGGCCCCAAAATTTACGATATCCCATCAACTCCACCAGCGATGATTTTTATTTGACAACCCGTGACGGGTTAACGGGCAATCTCTCATCTAACCGATCAGGAGGTAAGGGTAGTGATGATAT
>JABDBM010000173.1:0-1092 GCA_013288685.1 Bacteroidota bacterium
CTGGCTTGTACAGCGCTGATAAAATCGCCTAAAACTATGTATGTTACCAGTACGTATTTAAATACAGTGAGGGTAATGTTTTTCCATTTGGTTTTAAAACGATGGGGCGACAGATTAGAGGGCAGCGCTTCTTTATTCTTAAAAAAGAAGTTGATCAACCGTGGAGCATCTTTTATCAAAAGAAACATACACATCAATACCAAAAATGTTGAGAGCAGTTTTACAGGTACATCAAAGCAATAATTAATAGCCATTATATTACCGGCTACCACCAGGCCTACAATAGCGCCCAATGTGGTGGTTTTGCGGAAGAAGAGGAGCAGGCCGGCGCTTAACTCAGCAAAACCGGTAAAATAATTGAATCCTGTGGAGTATCCCATATACGTCCACGCCAGCCCCATGGGCGACATGGTGCCCAGTGGCTGCAATAACCTTCCTAACGATGGCGATGCAAATTGTAGCTTTATTATCTTAATACTGCCATAGGTAACCATAGTAATGGCTACATAATACCGCAATATTACACATAGCCAATACAGCAGTTTGTTGTAATGTGGCGTTTTTTTGCCGGTTATTGACCATACCGAAGCGCCAACTGCCGATAATACGGCGATAAAGAGGATTATTACATAATCGTATGTGGTATCGCCGCTGCCACCGGTAAAAACGGTAATTGGTTTTGCTAAGCGCAATACGTGTTTAGCCAACCAGGGAATAAGTTGATGAAAAGGCTGTATATAATAGTTAAACAAGCCATCGGTAAATGGGATTACCCCGTTGGGATTAAAAAACATGTACAAAACAAAAAACACAAAAAAGAAGCGAAATGCTACTTTTTGAACTAGTGACCAGTTTGCAGGTTCGGCGGTAATGGTTGTCATTTGTGGGCTTTTGGTTGGTGGTTATGCTATTAAGTTTTGAAGATAGTTAAATACCACCGAATTATTTAACTTTATGGTATGAAAAACTTTCGTGATACCCCTAAACAGAGAGCTATTAAAATAACGCTGATGGTGCTGCTGCCTTTGCTATTTGCTGCCTGTAACAACGATAAAACTGCTGTTTTGCAAGCGCAGGTGGATAGCCTGAACA
>JABDBM010000173.1:1135-5936 GCA_013288685.1 Bacteroidota bacterium
GCCGGATATATGATGGGCAGCGTTTTTTATCCCGGGCTCGGCGAGTTTATGATGGGGATACAAGCGCATCATGCTAAAATTTGGTACGCCGGGATTAATCAGAACTGGGCATTAGCCGATTTTGAAGTTGGCGAGATAAAAGAGACATTGGAAGGTGTAAAGAAATACTGCACCGACCGGCCCGAGATAAAAACGCTGCCCATCATATATCCGGCTTTGGATAGTGTGAACAATGCTATAAAAGCTAAAAACCTGCTGCGGTTTAAAGCAAGTTTTGTGTTGTTAACCAATAGCTGCAATAGCTGCCATCAAAATACCAATCATGCATTTAATGTGATAAAAATACCGGATACGCAACCGTTTACCAACCAGGAATATAAAGCGGAGTAGGAGCCGCCCTTGTGGTTGCTCCGGAAGCGATAGGTAGTCCACTGGGGCATCGGAAACTTGATTGTAGTTTAAAAAGCTTGTTTGAACAATGTGGTGCTGTTAGGGCGACAGCAAACGATCGCGCCTGCGTTAATTTCACTTTGACTGTAGCGTTAATATACCCAGACACGTAATAGCTACAAAACCACATTAAACGTGTTGCTATGACCACAAAATACCCCACCCTCTTTTTTGCCGGCTTATTACTATGTTTAACAGCATGTAAAAAGAACGATAATATTATTAATGCGCAGCTGGTGGGAAAATGGAATGTTAATAAAATAGTCATACACATCGTGTCGTCGGCATCCAGCTTGGGTGCTGTACACGATACTACCTACAGCGGTAGCGCCTTTAATGCATCCGATTATATGCAGTTTAATAGCAATTATACAGCATCGCTTTCTACCTCGGGCGATTTTAGTTACTCCGGAAAAGCAACATTCACTGATGGTGCCGGTAACCCGGGAATTGGAGGCAATACGTATATTTATAGTGTGTCCGGCAATCTGATAACCTTAAAATCAACTTTGCTTGTACCCGGGGCAAATAACTTTGTTGATGAACCATTAATTGATACGATTGTAGCACTTGATGCCAATACCCTGATATTAAAAAACTCTATGTCGTACACTGATATTACTTTAACTACTGAAACATATTATACAAGAGCAAATTGACAATATCGGAAATTTGATAGTTAGTTGATATAAACTTAACCAAACCTGAAAAATGAAAACCAAAAATTTACTAATCGTTGCAGGGTTGCTGTTTTGCTTTTTTGCCTGCAAAAAGGAACTTGGGCAGTCGCATTCGGTGTATCATGGTACAACGTTAATTTATACCGGGCAGGGCTATAAAACCGGCATCACCAACACTGATACTATAACGCCCGGCACCATCATTACCGGTATTTGGAAATTGGTGAGCGATTCAACCTTTCGGGGGGCCGGCGAAATTAATAATGCTTATAATTACCAGGGGAAGCCCGCTGATTATTTTGATTTTAGGACCGATGGCTATGTTTATACACAGGAAGACGGTGTGTTAGATACCTTTAGCTATAACTATCACCTACCCGAAGATACCAGCCTTTATATGGCCAATATTACAGCCGACGGTGTACCCAAAAACTTCCATATTTCAACCTTTACAGCGCATAGCTTTGTTGGAGCTACGCAAATATATGCTACACCCGGCGGCGAGTTTGGGCGAAAGATTACTTTGAGCAGGTAATAGTAAAATCCTGCGCTTGCCTTTACAAGTGTAACGGTTAATTTTTACCACGAAGATCACAAAGAGAAAAACACAAAGGGCAAAAGATTTTATTAATAACAAACCCTATTATTTTACAAATGTTGATTTACAAAGTTTTGTGAATAATCTTTTATCATTTCTCTTACTTTCCTAAACTCATCTAATACCTGTTCTGTATCGCCGGTTGCTTTTGCCGGGTCCGGAAAGTTTTGGTGAAAACGCAGCGCAAGGGTAGGGAAGTAGGGGCAGTTCTCCTTCGCATTGTCGCAAACAGTTATCACATAATCGAAATTTATCTGCGTATATTCATCTACAGTGTTTGAAGTATGACGACTAATGTCTATCCCATCTTCGGCCATTATTTGTATGGCTTTGGGGTTTACGCCATGAGTTTCGATACCGGCGCTGTAAATTGTTGCTTTGTTACCGGCGAAATATCTTAAATAGCCCTCGGCTATTTGGCTGCGGCAACTATTGCCTGTGCAAAGCACCAGTACGTTTTTCATGTTTTTTAATTTTAATTTATTTCCTCGGCATATAAATAATTATGCAGGCACCTAACAGGGCTATTGCAGCACCAATAATATCGTATTTGTCGGGTTTAAAGCCATCTACTTTCCACGCCCATACAAGGGCCATTACAATAAAAATGCCGCCATAGGTAGCATACACGCGGCCAAAATTGGCTGTTTGCCAGGTGGCCACAACGCCGTATAGCACTAAAATAAGTCCACCTAAAAATCCATGCCATAAAGGTTTGCCGTCTTTTAGCCAAAGCCAAATTAAATAGCCACCGCCAATTTCGCACAGGCCGGCAAGGATGAATAGGAGCAGGGACTTTATGATGTTCATACCGTTGTTTTTGACAAAGATAGATATTTGCAAAGCGGTACCGCCATTGTGGCGCCCGTAACAGGAGCAACAATATAGATCCACAAATGCGTTAAATGCCCCGAAACCATAGCCGGAGCAATTGACCGTGCCGGGTTCATAGATGCGCCGCTTACCGGCCCGGCAAACATGGCCTCGAGACCAATTACTGCCCCAATGGCAAGCCCGGCAAACATACCCTGTTCTTTGCTTCCGTAGGATACTTTGAGAATAACCAGCATTAAAATGAAGGTCAATATCAGCTCAATGATAAAGGACTGCATATCCGTCTTCGCTGGCATAGTTGCTCCGAGTAAAGTACTTGCTGGAAAAAGAAACTTTAATGTAAAACTTGCTATAAATGCGCCGGTTAATTGGCTGATAATATATCCCGGCAATTGTGTTAGGGGGAAAGTGCCAGAAATGGTAAATGCGATGCTTACCGCCGGATTTAAGTGCGCACCAGATATATTGCCCAATGCATAAATCATACACATTACAATTAGCCCAAAGGTGATAGCTATGCCCGCATGGCCAACCCCGCCGCCCGATTGCTGATCGATAACGACAGCACCAGTGCCACAAAATACAAGAATGAATGTGCCGGTTAATTCAGCTATATAATTTCGCATTTTACGAAAGCTTTTTTTGCATAACAATAGCCGATTGCGGGCAAACATGACTAAACTCCGACGATTTTTGTACCACTGGCGGCACATCGGCTCTGGTTATCTTTTCATAGTTTTTCTTTTCGAAATAGTCAGGTGCGGTTTCGGTAAGCAGGTAAATAGTTTTTAAGTTTTTTGAAGCGGCCAGCCTTTCTACTTGTTGTAATAATTTACCCGCTAATCCAATTCCGCGATGACTTTTACTCACAGCAAGCGAACGCATCAGGCCATAATCTCCATAAATCTCAATGCCTGCTACGCCAACAATTTCTCCGTCTGCCATTTCGGTAAAGAAATTTTCGAGAGATAATGGTAAATCTTCAACCGGCAGCTTTTCTGCCCGCAACAAAGCCACTATATCCTCCCTGTATTTATCAGCTTGTTCTGTTTTCATTATGATGTTTAATTAGCAGCAGCCCCCACCTGGCGTGCAGCAGGCTTCGGCAGCTACAGCGAGGTTTTTTAATTCAATTTTTGGTTTGGTGGCAACCGGTGTGCAGCATTCTTCGCCGGCCGCCGTAGTGCCGCAGCTTCCGCCACGTTCAATAGCTTTGCATTGTACAGTATCCGGCCGAAGGTCAACCACCAGGTCATCGCCTTGTATGGTTATTTCGTTGGGCAGCATTTGGCGGGTATCAAACCTGCTGTTGCCAAATTCTATTTTTACCGGCGCCAGCGGATCAAGTGGTAGCATTTTTTCAACTACTTTAATAATTGATAAGGCTTTTTCTACATTCATGGCCCGTTCCTGTTGTGCACTGGCAGGCTCCCAAATTTGTACAATAACTTCGGTCCAGCTATTGCTTACCCCGCCACAATCAACTGATTGGATTGTTGCCTGTTTAATTTCGGTGATATGATAAGAAGCATCAATCCGTTTGTTTTCGGCATATTGAAACTGTAGCGTTAATGCTGGATTTTGCAATAGGGTTGCTTTAAAAGTTGCCCAATTTAATTGTCCTGATTCGTTCATAGCTTATCTATTTATTGTAATATTACGATTGAATTTAATAAATTTTTTTAACAGCAGCTTCCCGGTTCCTTGTACGATTGGAAGAACTGCCCCAATTGTTCATTTAACAACTGCCATGCTTTTGGCTCTATGCAGTAGCAAATGCTCACGCCTTCAATAGTGCCCTGTATCAGCCCGGCATTTTTTAGTTCTTTTAGGTGCTGCGAAATTGTAGCCTGGGCCAGGCCCAGTTCTTCAACCAAATCGCCGCAAATGCAGGCGTTGGCATTGATGATTTGTTGTAAAATGGCAATACGGGCGGGATGGGCCATTGCTTTAAGCATGGTGGCCAGTTGGTTTTGCTGTTCGGTAAATATTTCTGTTTTTGTTAAGCCCATTATTATATCGCAATATTACGATTGATAATTGAGATTTGCAAGAGGGTTTTAATTTTTAATGTTTATTGACATTTGATGTATGCGATTTGCAGTCACAATTTGTAACCGCAAATTGTTGAGTATTGTTAATCTGAATTTGATCTTATTAATTCTTTTCTCTTGACAGAAAGCGGACTGCAAGTTTTAATAAAATCCAAAGAACGAGAAAGCTTGCTGAAATCTTAAAG
>JABDBM010000174.1 GCA_013288685.1 Bacteroidota bacterium
GGCGTGCCCCCGTCGTGGTCGGTTGCGCCGGTTAACAATGTTACTATCCCGGTAGGCGATTTTGTGAAAATAGAAATAGAGAATATAGTATGCACCACTACGCAACCCGGCAACTTCGAAATTATGTACCGTAATATTGAAGGGTACAATCCAACCACATTTCCGGTTACCAAACATTTGAATGTGATAAATCCGCCCGATCCCCAAAAGAAGGATGCGAAGTTTGAATGGCTGATCATGAACCCTGTTTATCCCATCAGGGGGCAGGAGGTGCTGCTGGACGATGCTGCTGGCAACAACGATATATTTATAGACAGTAAAACAGCCACTATTTATATTACTTACGATAGCCATGCGATTATTGAAAATGGTTTCACTTTTGCGTTAACAAATACCGATGATAAACCGCTGGTACCGGTGGAGGCAGTGCCGGCAGAAAGCGCCGATGCCCCGGTATTTTATATTTCGTTTCTTTTTGGCGATGAGGATTATGATGTAACCACCCAATTGCTTGCCGATAATAACATCCGGATTGATGTGGGCGGCAAACCGGCCTGGAACACGCATGCTCATTCCGGCGGTACAGCGTACTGGCAATTTTCGCCCACAAGTCCGCAGGTAATGGCTGCGCACGAAACTGTAAAGTTTACCCTCCACAAAATTATAACGACGCTGGGTGTTCTGGCAGATACCATCAGCACTATGTATGTACAGTTTAACAACATACCCTTGCATAACGATGTGGCTTATGCGGTTCAATTACAGAAAAAGAAGGCCGTGGCGCAGATGGTAAGCCTGAAAACCGATAAGGATAAAATTAAAATAGGCGAAAATGTTAAATTAAGCTGGGTTTCGGCCTTAGCCAAAAGAGTGACGATTGAATATAAAGACAAGGACAACCAGTTAGTGCTGCTCGACAGCGACCAGGGCCACATTAAATTGAATGGAACGGATTTTACCCCGCCGGTTGCCCCAACAGCCGAAACTACAACGATTGTGGCCTGGGCGTATGACGATGTGACGCGCGACGACGAACATACCCCGGTACATGTTACCCAGGTGCCGGCTCATATTAAATCTTTTGCGGCCACACCGCGGTTAATTGATAAAGCAACACCAACCAGCATTACATTAACCTGGGAGGTAGAAAATACCGACAGGATAACGCTGACAACGCCGGGTGGCCTGAAAACATTTACCAATAAAATTAAGAGCTATACACTTTCGCTTGATTCCACTTTTTTGTTTACGCTCAGCGCTTATTCGTACGGGCAGTATTTACCGGTACCCGATACAAAAGTTATCAGCGTGTTGACCTTTAAGCGCCAAAACTCAATTCCGTTGCCCGCGCCTTTGGGTAAAATACAAAATTTGCCGGCCGTGTTGGTTAATAACCGTTACCGCCGCCTTTATGTAGTTTGTAACAGTATGAACACTATTTATGATATTGATATAGCTACTTCGGCAATTTTAAAAAAATACGTTGGAAGCGCAATTGCACTTAGTCAGGATGGGGCAAAATTATTTACGTTTAATACAGATGTGATAAATCGCGGGGTTACCATGTACGATGTGGCTACAGGCAACCAATCAAAAACCCTCGACATTTCACTTAGCATTCCTATAGTCCAGTCCATCGTAACGCCTGATCTTAAAAAATTCTTTTTCACCTTTACTATTCGCAATGGAGCGGCTACGGTGTCGCAGTTAATAACGTTAGATGTTGATGCAGTTAATAATAACATTAGCTATCTCAGGCTTAACTGGTTAGGGGACGAATCTCAAGGACTGGCATTCAATGGGCATGTCTCAAAAATTTATGTTGCCAATTATGGCAAGGCCCCTGATTACATGAAAAACTCCATTTCAATTATTAACATAGCCGATGGAGCCCGGAAAACTTTAGAGCTGCCGGCCGGCACAAAACCTGTTAGTTTTGCCTGTAAAAAATCGGCAAATAAGCTTTATGTGGTTTGTGAAGGTGGTAACAAGTTGCTGATTATTGATACTACAACTGATTTGGTATCGGGAAATATAGTTTTAAGCAGCATGCCAGGCAAAATGTTATTGGACAATAATGATAAATACCTGTACGTTGCCAATCCTGGCGCTAACACAGTTACCGTTGTTGATACAGAAGAAGACAAGGTGATAAAAACTATTCCGGTTGGCAGTTCGCCGATGGCTATGGCGCCCGATAAGGATACACATGCGCTTTTTGTAGCGAATTATTGTTCAAAAACGCTTTCGGTAATTGACGTGAACAATCATGTTGAAATAGCCCCGCAGCTGACAACGGGTGATGAAAATGGAAATCCTGTTGATGTAGCGCTATACACTGGCGACAGGGGGTATACTGTGGCATTTGTGGCAAAGGAGGCTTACTCACCAAGGGTGGCCTGCCATAATCCCAAAGAAAATAAGAATTTGGAGATTTCGGTTTATACAATTGATCAACAACCCGCTACGCAAGAAGTTTTTATAGAATAAGGCAATGGCTAAGAAATTAAAAAGCGAATGTTTTGATATTTTCAACACAAATGGCAAGGCTGTTTTATTTCGCACCGACGATGTTTCGGTTAACAAGCTCACTTTCAGTATTATTAATTTAACCGGCGAAACTTTATCACTCACCGGCGGAAAGCCGGTAAAGCAAGCGGGAACGGGGGAGGGTGGTGCAGGATCATCATTCAATTTTAATTTTGAATCGATGCTGACGGCGGAGGTGGTGCAGGATTTAAAAATCACGCTCCCGGCTGATTGGGCTTCGGCATTTTTTGCAGAGAGCAATACAGCGCCGCCATCATGGTCGGTTGCGCCTGTTAATAATATAACCATCCCGGTAAACGGCACCGTTAAAATAGGCATCGAAAATATTAAATGTAATACCACTAAACCGGGGAACTTTGAGATATTATACCGTAATATTCCTGGTTACCCGGATAATGCATTCCCGATTGCCAAACATTTGGACATATTAAAAATGCCCGATCCGCAAAAGAAAACGCTGCCACTAAAAGAAGGATATATTAATCCTGATCACCCCATCGGCGGCCAATCGCTTAAAATCAGCGAGGCATTTGATCCCAAAAAAACGGAGGTGATATCCGGCAGCGAAGCGGTGCCGGTTTACATTACCTACGATCCCGGCGCGCTGATACAAAATGGTTTTACTTATATAGTAACCAATACATCAACAGACCCGCTGGTACCGGCAGCATTGGAAGAAAGCTTTGTTGAAAATACCGGAAACGCCGATGAGCCTGCGGTGTATATCTCCTTTCTTTTTGGCGAAGAAGATTATGCCATTACCAGCCAGGTGCTGGCTGACAATAGTATTACCATAAATATAGAATCCAAACTGCCATGGGTGCCCATGAAGCACGTTGGAGGCACTGCATACTGGCAATTTTTGCCCGAAAGTAAGCAGATAATGCAGGGCCTGGAGACCATTCGTTTCCCCATCGAAAAAATCATCACCCAACTGAATGTTGCCTGGGATGACATCAGCGTTATGTACATTCAGTTTAACAATATTCCTGGTTATAACGATGCGGTGTATACGCAGCAACTGCAAAAAAAGAAAGCTAAAGCAAGTATGGTGAGCCTTGAGGTGGATAAACGCAACATCAATATCGGCGAAGATGTTAAAATAAGCTGGGTATCGGCACTGGCCAAACGGGTAACCATCAGCTATAAAACCCGCGATGATAAAACGATATTACTCGACAGCGCCGCCGGCGACATTAAACTAAACGGTACAGCATTTGCACTGCCCACCCCGCCGTCCGCAGATGTTACTGTGCTGATTGCCACCGCGTACGACGACTCGAACACCATTAGCACGCAAGATAAAACCATAACAGTTAACCAGCAACCGGCCAGTATCAAATCAATTAAAGCCGATCCGCCGCTGGCGGATGTTACTTCGAAAGCGGATGTTACGCTTAACTGGGAGGCAGCCAATGCACAAAAACTGGTGCTTACCACCCCAACCGGCGACGTGACTGTTACCGGTACCAGCAGCTATACTTTCCGTGGGTTGCAGTCGGCTTTTACGTTTACACTTACAGCCTGGTCCTATTACCGCAAGTTACCCGAGACGGTACAGCTATCGGTAAAAGTGCTGGCTTATAAAACGGAGCCACCCGTTCCACTACCATTAGCTGCTGATAGAATACAGCCCATGCAGTCGGTTTTTATTAATCAACAACATGGCAGGGTATATGTAATTAATGCCGGCAATAATACCGTGTATGATATTGACGCCAAAAAGCCGGCCATCGGAAAAACGTATCCGGGTAATGTAATTACGCTTAGCCGTGGCGGCGAAAAACTGGTAGTGTTTAACCCGCAGGAAAGAGTAGGCGTTAGGCTATATGATGTGGCTTCGGGGGCACGCTCATTGCTGTACGACGTCGGCTTCCAGGTGGTCGGCAATTATCCCGGCACCGCCATGTTGATAAATCCGGATATAACCAGGTTTTATTGGTGTGTTGTTTTAAAAATGGGTACACTATTTAGTAATGTTCAGTTGTTTACTATTGATGCGCGTGGTAACACCATGACGTATGCACGCGGCTGCACAATGGTAATTGACATTCATATTAAGGCCATTGCTTTCAATTATGATAACACCAAAATTTATGTGGCGCACGACGTCCTGCTGCAAATTCAAAGCCTGACAGATAATAACTGGTCTAAAGAGATATATTATGGAAAATTGATGCCCACCCTGTTTGTTTGTAAAAAAGCAGCCCCCAAACTATACCTGGCATGCGATGGCGGGAATTGCATAAAGGTTATCGACACCCAAAAAGATGAAATAATAAAAACGATAACCTTGAGCAATAAGCCGGTGAATATGGTGATAAGTCCGGATGATAAACGGTTATATGTTTCGGTTTACGATACCTCGCTACTTGTGGTAATTGATACAGAAACGGATGATATTCTCTTTAATTATACCGTTGGGAAATCGCCCGCCGGTATGGCTTTTAACAGCGCCGGCGACCTATTATTTGTAGCCAATTATTGTTCAAAAACACTATCGGTTATTGATGCTGTGCATAACGTTGTTTTACCGCAGGTATTACCCACTGGCGATGATAAAGGCAATCCCCTTGATCTTGGCGTGTATGATGATGGCAATGGCAATTACCGGGTATTTGTAGCAAAAGAATCTTTTCCCGGGAGGGTGAATTGTGGAGGAGGATTGAAGAATACCGGGTTGGATGTGGCGGTGTTTTTGGTGGAGATGAGATGATTTTAGATCTCTTATAGAATATTGGTATTACAAATATTTAATGGTCGTTTATAAAATTCGCGCCATTTTTAGCAGATAGATGTGTTTATTAAATGTCTCTTTACTATTTTTATTTTTCAGTAATTCAATATCTATAATCGAAAAGCAATGAGCAAAATTACAGTAAAAGACGGAACCGAAATTTATTACAAAGACTGGGGAACAGGGCAACCGCTGGTTTTTCATCACGGCTGGCCGCTATCAGGCGATGACTGGGACGGGCAGATGATGTTTTTCCTGGAGCGCGGATTCAGGGTGATAGCCCACGACCGCAGGGGACATGGCAGATCGAGCCAAACTGCCGAAGGTCATGATATGGACACCTATGCAGCCGATGTTGCCGAGCTTACCACTGCGCTCGACTTGAAGGATGCCATACACATTGGCCACTCCACGGGTGGCGGCGAAGTGATCCGTTATGTGGCAAAACATGGCAAGGGCCGCGTTGCCAAGGCGGTGCTGGTGAGCGCGGTTACGCCGTTGATGGTGCAAACGGAGAATAATCCGGATGGCATCCCGATGTCGGTATTTGATGGGATACGTGAGGGGACGGCAACAAACAGGCCGCAATTTTTCCAGGATTTTACCATGCCCTTTTATGGTTTTAATCGCGAAGGGGCCAAAA
>JABDBM010000175.1 GCA_013288685.1 Bacteroidota bacterium
CGACACAAAGGTATTGCAGGATGCCATTGATAAATACCCAACCATTTACCTGCCATCGGGCTGGTATCACGTTAGCGAAACCATTAAATTAAAACCCAACACTGTTTTGATTGGCTTAAGCCCAATAGCGACTCAACTGATAATTGCGGATAATACCCCGGCATTCGGCGGCTTCGGTGGACCGAAAGCTTTACTGGAAAGTGCGAAAGGCGGCGAAAATGTGGTTACCGGAATTGGTCTTTCTACCAGTGCCGATAACCCGCGCGCGGTAGCCTGCAAATGGATGTCGGGCGAAAATTCTTATTTGGGGGATGTGAAATTTATAGGCGGTCACGGCGGTATGCAACGACCTGTTAAGCAACCCGCAACCCCGGCCACTGCGGGCATTTACAGTAAGGGTTATAACGGAACCGACCCATCATGGGACACCCAATACTGGAGCCTTTGGATTACCAATGGCGGCGGCGGTACTTTTATGGATATATGGACAGCCAACACGTTTGCCACCGCAGGCGCTTATATTTCCAATACAGCCACACCCAGCCATATTTATGCCTTATCAGTAGAGCACCATGTACGTAATGAGATCAGGTTTAATAATGTAGCAAACTTTAATGTATACGCCCTGCAACTGGAAGAGGAAAGCCGCGAAAGCACCGAATGCCAGCCCATGGAAATTGAGAATTGCAGCAATATGGTATTTGCCAACCTGTACACCTTCAGGGTAATAAGGGTGATAAAGCCCGCGCCTTATGCCATACGGAGTTGGGGAAATAAGAACATTGAGCTGTTAAACGTGCATAATTACAGCCAGATAAAATATACCACCACCAACCCATTATACGATGTAAATACCGATACAGAAGTGCGGCCATGGGAATTTGCAAGGTTATGGATTGGTGATGATAATAAACCTGCACAGCAACCAATTGCGGGAATAACAAAGCTCGCGACAGGATTTGAATTTGCAGAGGGCGCTTGCGCGGATAGTAAGGGAAATGTTTATTTCTGCGAATCGCGGATGCGACGGATTTATAAATGGTCGGCAGCTACGCGTTCAGTAAGTTTGCTGGCCGACTATCATTGGGACCCGCTATCGCTTGCCTGCGATAAAAACGATAATTTGTTGGTGGTATTTAAATACGTACCCAAACCCGGCTATTTGGTAGACGGCAAACCCGAAGAATTTAAAAACCCACCTGATGCCAACGGGACCTCATTTGCAGGTTGGGGAAATTCCGGATTCGGAACACTGGTTTATGCTGTTGATCCTGGCAACCCGGATGAAACTATTCAATTGCTGAAAAAAGCGGCGATGGGTTCCATAAGTCCAGTCTACAAAGCGCTTTACCCGGCCCACCGGTGGAGAGACTATCACGATTTTAACACCATATCGGTAGCCAAACCAACTGAATGCTGGGTAGCACCGGATGGGGTAACCATTATCCCGATAGCTTATGATTTGGCGCGTTCAACTGCCCTGGCCACCGCCTGGCCCGGCAAATCCGTTTATACCGCCGATGAATACGACAAACGTACGGTAAGCATGGACGTAAGCCCCGAAGGCTACACAAACAACCTGAAATACTTTGCCGAGCGCGGGGAGTTTTCCTCGGCAACAGATGATAAAGGTAATGTGTACATAGCCGACGGCCAGGTGTATGTTTATGATAGTACAGGCAAACAAATACGCGTAATAAAAGTGCCGGAGAGGCCAACATCAGTAGTGATTAGCGGGAAGACGATGTTTGTTACGGGGCATGAGGGGGTGTATCAAATTCTTTTGTCATTCTGACCGCAGCGAAGAATCTTCTGCGACATGCAAATGGGTTATGCCTGGCACATAGCACGTCGCGGGTGATTTTTGCTGTGTCCAGGAAAATAGTTCGTTTTCAGAATGATAAGGTTAACAACTTTTTCAGCTCTCAACGCAAACTTGTTTGCTGATTTAAGACCAAAATTATTCAGAATGAATTTATAAACAGAATTTAAAGTTTCTTTGGAACGCGGAGTATAAAAAACACCTTATCTCATGCAATATCCAGCATATCCTTGATCCCCTTATACGGAGTTAGCAAGCCTTCGTCCGCTTGCTTCAATGATTCTTTTACGCCATTGATCATAGTCCGGATATGCTTCTCTCTTTTGCTGAAAAGTTATTTTCATGGCTTTCATTACCGCCTTTAAAGCAGTTAATTGCTCATCGTTTTCGGGGTAAACTATCAATGCGTCCATTATACAGATATAAACTATTCCGGGGGAAATTAAAAAGGCGGGCCATTTTCATCTGGCAATAATACACGAGTTTGAGCCGGCGAAAAATTCGTTTACTTTATTGCAGGGTGGTAAAACCTATTATTTTACTAAAGTGAAATAAGGAAAGATTATATCCTCGGAAAGACTTCCGAAGTTTTCAAAACTTCGGAAGTCTGATCGGCGTCACACTTAATTCTCTTCCTCAAACGCCCTCGCCTCTATATACTTCTCCATATCCAAATGGTTCACCCCTTTTGCCCACCAGCCGGGTGCAGGTTTGTCTTTTAGCATATAATCAAAATACTCCATCATCCGTACCGCGTAATCTTTGCGGTTGGGCAGCTTGGCAATGCCGTGGTTCTCGCCTTTATAAGTAATCATTACTACGGGTTTGTTTAGGCGGCGCAGACCGTTGTAATATTCCAAACCCTGGGTGAAATTAACGGCGCCATCATGGTCGTTATGCAACAGCAGCAATGGCGTGTGCACATTTTTAATATGAAACACCGGCGAATTGCGGGTAAACGCCTCCATGTTATCCCAATAGCCGGGGGTTAAACGCCCCTGGCTGGCTTCAAATATCGACTGGTTGGTAATACCGGCATTGCCGTAAATCAGGCTGTACATACTGATCATATCGGTAAGCGGCGCTCCCGCGGCAGCGGCTTTAAAAATATCAGTTTGGGTAATCAGGAACGACGTTTGGTAACCGCCCCATGAATGCCCATGTATGGCAACCCGTTTTTCATCAACAATACCAGTGGCTATGGCTGCTTTAACCGCAGGCACTACGCAGGCCACAGCCGACATACCGGGGTCATTGATCTTGTATTTAATATCGGGCATTAACACTGCATAGCCATTGCTGGTGTACATGGCCCTGTTAAATCCTCCTCCTGGGAAGCCGGGCATGGCATAAGAATTTAAGCCATCCGTCAGCCGCTCGTAAATATAGGTAATGGTAGGGTAAGTTTTGCCCGGTTCATAATTGGAGGGCAGATACAGGGCCGCCTGTAATGTGTCGCCATTAGCACTTACATAGCTGATCAGCTTTACGCCGGCCGACCATGCATATTTACTTTGGTCGGGCGTGTTGGCTGTAACCTGTTTGGCGGCCGACAAATCGGGTACAGAAGTTACGAACACTTCCGGAGAGTGCTCGTTATTTTCCTTACTGTAAGCATAAACAGGGGCGTTTACAGCTTTGGTTAAATTGCCATAAACGTTACTGTCCAGAAACAGGATATTTATTTTAATACCGTCCAAACGGGCAATACCCGTCTGCTTGGTATTCCTGTCTAAAACGGTAAAATATTGCGGCTTTTGAAGGTCGGCCCCTTTTTCGTTTTCATATAAACTAAAGCGGTTAACTACATCAAACTTCTTTGCTTTCCAGTTACCGGTAAGCGATACTGCCGATTTACCATCCGCACTTATGCGCCACAGGACGTAATTATCCTTTATCAAAACATATTTCGAATCGGCTGTCCAGCCATAATTGTCAGTTGCCGGCTTAATTACGTTATGGTCGTCCAATTCGTTTACAAACGAGGAATTGATTTTTCCGGTAAGATTATATTTTTCGCCGGTTTCCAGGTTTATGGTATAATAAGCGCCATCCAGGTAATAAGAAGCTAATTTCCCGTTAGGAGATGTTTGGAAGCCGCCATTGTTGGTCGCATAAAATTTCCCGAAAAGCAGTTTCCTGCTGCCGGTTTTTAAATCAACCAAATAAATGTCGGTGTTCGATTGCCCGTCCAAATTGTCGGCCAGTTCATATTTCGTATTGTCGGTACCCAGGCCATATAACTGTTTCGCCGCTACATGAATGGTGCGCATATTGCTATCCGCTAATTGAATAAAATGCTTTGTTGCTACCTGGTACTCGCTCAAATAACTAAACGATTTGTCGCCTTTTTCCTGAATTTCCTGTTCCGATTGCAGGCGTTTATCCTGCCAGTTCCAGATGATCATATCCGGCTTATCAATATCATCCTTTTTGGCCGCTACTGTATTCTTTTTGCTGACGGAATCTTTTCCCACTGCTATGGTATTCTTCTTATTTGAAGTATCCTTAACATCCCCGGTTGTTTTTACAGTTTTCGTGTTGGCAATATCTGTTTTTGCTTTTTTTGGTACCGGCGGTATCGGCTTTTGCCTTGTCGCTTTTTTCTATTGACCTGATACCAAAGAACAGTGCCGATTGATCATCCGACCAATAGGGCTTCCGGTCGCCGCTGATACCCATGCCGGCAGGTATTTGTTTATCAATCAAACTGCTGTACAGTATTGCAACCGGAGCATCGCCAATTAATTTGCTTACGCCGATAACTGTATAGATTTCGTCCTTATAGTCATCGTTTTTGTTAGATTTTAGCAATGCGAACGCGGTGCCTTCTTCATTCCAGTTAATGGATTTATATTGACTCTTGTCGTTATCGATAGCCGAAGTCACCCCGGTTTTCATATCGCGCAGGTAAACGCCGTTGCCGTTTTGGCCGTTGGCATCAACTGCATAAGCAAGTAGGCTACCTGCTTTGTTGAAGGCAAAATCGCTTACGCTTCCTATATTAAAACTTTTTTTGGTTGATGCATTATATAGCAACAGGTCGGTACCCTTAGCCGCGTCCTTATCTTTCGACGCATTATCGGGTGCCGCAAATTGTATAGCCAGCCAACCGGGGTATTTTCCCGAAAAGCTAAAATTGCTAACCCGCTCAAACTCTGTTTTGGTATTACCATCAAGACTCACGACAGCCAGTTTATCATACAGGGTTTTGCTGCTTTTTTTCGCCGCTTTCACATCTGCGTCTTTCGCTGATATTTTAAAGGCAATAAATTTAGAATCATCCGAAAAAGCAATGTCATTTGGCATCGCACCGCAACCATAATGATAAGTTGTGGTATCGCTAACTTTGCGGATTATTACTTCCTGGTCGCCTTCTACCGGACCGGTGATATAGGCCATCCACTGCCCATCGGGCGATAAAGTGTTAAACCGGGCTTTAATAAAATGCCATTTGGATACATCTTTCCAGGTGAGGGCTGGTTTTTGCTGGGCGTTTACTTTGAGGCCTAAACTGAGTGTTAATAAACAGAGAATGATAAGTCGGATTTGCTTCATTTTTTAATAATTATGGCTAAATATAGTTTTTGTTTTCGATTTTTTCTACATAGCGATGGGTTCAAAACCCTCACTATGTAGAAAAACTATGGTGCGACCAGAATAACCACATCTTGCCCGGTTAACCGTTTACCGGGCGCATTTTTTAAGCCATGATCGGTATAGCTGGCAATAAGCAAACACCTGCCGCCCTTTTCATTAACGGTTGCCCGTTGTTTTATTCGAAAAGCTCCAACAGTCCCTATGTAGTAATTTACATTGGGTGCGGCAGCGTTTTTCAATAGCCATTGCACGGCGCTTTTGGTTTCGGCCAAAGTGAGTTCGGTATGTGTTGGCATCTTTTCTTTACCCCAAATGCCTGATGAACCTTCCCTCACATGTTTGGTTAATGAATCCACATTGCGTTTGGTTGCTGGGTAGCGCTTAGCGATATCATA
>JABDBM010000176.1:0-364 GCA_013288685.1 Bacteroidota bacterium
ACGCACATTTACGCACATCTGCTTATTCCCATCAAAATGCCCGAGTGCGGAACCAATGACCACTGCTTTCAGAGCCTTGATTACCCCCCGCAGGCCTTACCGAAATGTATGCTCCCCAGCCACTTTTGAAAGCAGGCGCGCATGCATTCCAGTATTATGCGGCTATATCTCTAAAGGATGTCTATCTCCAAAGGCTCATTCGGTTGGGTATTACATGAAAATTGAAGTTGTTAAATGTCCCCGCCGTTAAAGAACCGTTATGCCCAAGGAAGGTGATCTCGTAAAATCAGCTAATTCCATTTTTGTTTTTTTGATGCCGTTTGGACATAATTGCCCACCGGCAAGGTGGCCATTTGCGAAGGGC
>JABDBM010000176.1:374-5662 GCA_013288685.1 Bacteroidota bacterium
ATCATTGCTAAAGAATGCGGGATACGAAAAGACCTAAATATTACCTTATGACCAGTAAATCAATATTAAATAATCCATGCATGATCGTCCCTCCTCAAATGGCAACTCTCGTTTGATTATACTTTTTTCATGTTGGCATTTTACATGTACTTGTGGGTAGATATGGGTAGATATTTATATCTCCTAATTTCTTTTTAATTGTTCTTTTTGCATCTAAGAGATAAATGTCGTTTATGTAGTTATTCGGAATTAGCCTTTAGCTCTATTTCCAAATCGGGATAGCTTTTAGGTCTTTACTTAACGTCAAGTTAATGTTTGACAATTTAAGCAAAATTCAAAATGATGAAAAATTTTGTTACTGGCGCTATTATTTATTTAAATGACGTTTGGAAAAGTCAACTCTCGTACATCATCTTTAAAACATCATCTTAAATCTCTGGTAGCAATACCTTCTTATTATTAACCATAAAAATATTCTAACGATGAAAATCCTCGTGGTAGAAGACAATCAATTAATACTTAGAATGCTTGAGTTCCGTCTTAAAAAAGACGGCCATGAAGTAATAGTTACACATAATGGCCGTGAGGCTATTGAGAAAATCGAAGCGGTCCAGCCCGATCTTGTTATAACGGACATTTTGATGCCTTATGTTTCCGGACTTGAAGTAGTAGCTGCAGTGAAAAAGAAATACCCAACCGGTACGCCTGTTATTATTCTTTCGGGAATGGGGCAGGAGAATGTAGTGGTAGAAGGATTTCAGCTTGGGGCTGACGACTACATTACCAAGCCATTCAGTCCAAATGAATTATCTGCGCGTGTCCGCAGGTTTGACCTGTCCATCGTTAAATAGCCTTCTAACATCAGTACGACCAGTCCATATCCGATAAATTTTACGATGATGCCCCATGGGAGTTCGCCTATTCTTAACAACAAAAATTTCAACTATAAATAGAATTCTGCCTTTTACGTACATTTTAAAGGTTGAATATCTGGTTATTGTGATATTTTCCGTTGTGTGCCTAATAGGGGGACTTTTAGTATACATGCTTTTTTACATATACATTAAAAGTAGACGAGAAAAAAAATATGATAAATGGCGATTGATATCTGATCTGTTGATAAGGAAAGCTGTATTTTATGACGATGACCAAGTGCAGGCAGAAACCAATATACCTGTTACGGACAGGGCGAAAAAACTGATGAATAAAAGACATTTCAGAAAGCTTTTGACCGAAGAGATTGTATCGGCAAAAAAAAATATAACAGGTATATCTGCCTATAATTTGAAAAATCTTTACCAGCAATTACTACTACCCAACTACGCCTTAAAAAATTTAAAAAGCCGTTACTGGCATATCAAGGCAAAAGCGATTCAGGAGCTTACTGTGATGGAAATGGATGAATATGTTACCGAGTTAATCTCCTTCACCAATAATCAAAACGAGTTGGTACGCATGGAAGCGCAAACTGCTATAGTACAGTTTAATGGTTTTGAGGGACTTAGTTTTTTAGATGCAATCACATATCCAATTTCTGATTGGCAGCAAATAAAACTTTTACAACAATTAGCTCATGCACGGCCTGTAGATATGGGTATTGATGGCTGGCTAAAGTCGGCCAATAACAGTGTGGTTGTGTTTGCCCTAAAGCTCGCACGAAATTATCAGCTGTTTGAATTGCACGATGATATACTACAATGTTTGGATCATACAAATCCGCATGTGCGGTTGGAAGCTATAAATTTCTTTTGTGAGATTTATACTGAGGACACATCAGATGCGCTGATATCCAGGTATTTAAAAGAAGATCTCAAACATCAGTTAGCGATGATCAAAGCGATCCAAAACATAGGATCAGAAAAAGACGTCCCTTTTTTAGTAAGCCTCTTGGATAAGGATGATCATGAAATCAAGATCAGCGCTGCCCGTGCGTTAACTAAAATTGGTAAAAACGGCATCGCATTACTTAAGCGTCATGCTGATGACAAAGGTTATCCGCTTGATCAAATAGCAATGCATGTAAAAGGAGGGTTACCGGCATGAGCTGGCAGACTTTTATATTGCATATATTCACCTACGGAATTTTGCTGTATTCAATATTATTAACGTCCTGCTACATTTTAATAGGAGCATTTTCAATAAGCGAAACACGTACCTATTTAAATAAGAATAGTTTCACCGATTACCGCGTACTTGCTTCATCAACAGAAGCACCGAGTATGAGCATACTGGCGCCAGCCTATAATGAGGCGGCAACGATTATTGAAAACGTAAGATCTTTGCTCTCTCTGCATTATAACAATCTTGAAGTTATTATTATTAATGACGGCAGTAAAGATGATTCTCTTGAACGGTTGATCGATGCTTATGATCTCTATAAGGTTGATTATTTTGTAAACCAACAGGTAGAAACCAAACTTGTTAAGGGCGTATATAAAAGCCATAATCAGGTTTATCGCAAACTTATTGTGGTTGACAAAGAGAATGGAGGCAAAGCTGATGCCTTGAATGTTGGGGTTAATATTGCCCAAAACAACTACTTTGTTTGTGTTGATGTCGATTGCGTCTTAGAGCAGGATGCTATTTTAAAGTTAGCAAAGCCATTTTTAGAGAATTCAACCCATCGGGTTATTGCTGCTGGCGGGGTA
This sequence comes from Bacteroidota bacterium, assembly GCA_013288685.1. Lineage (GTDB taxonomy): Bacteria > Bacteroidota > Bacteroidia > Sphingobacteriales > Sphingobacteriaceae > Mucilaginibacter. The sequence goes on from JABDBM010000176.1 coordinate 3,023, forward strand.
GTCCGTATAGCTAATAGCTGTGAAATTGAGGGGGGGCGGCTTGTCAAAGTAAATTTACCTAAACAATTTTTACCAAGAATTCAAACACTGGAGTATATAAGAGCCTTTTTACTTAGTCGTATGGCATGGACAAGGCTTAACGGTTTATTACTTATTTCGGGAGCATTTGGCGCTTTTGATCGAGAAATTGTGATCAAATGCGGCGGGTATAATCATAAAACAGTGGGGGAAGACATGGAGCTTGTGGTAAGGATGCGCCGGTATATGGAAGAACTGGGCCAACCCTACCGGGTTAGCTTTATTCCCGATCCTTTGTGCTGGACAGAGGCTCCCTCTACATTTAAAATATTAGGCAGACAGCGTAACCGTTGGGCCCGGGGCACTATTGAAACCCTTCGTTTTCATAAGAAAATGTTTTTTAATCCCAGATATGGACTGCTGGGGATGCTTAGCTATCCCTATTGGCTGTTTTTTGAATTTTTAGCCCCTATTATTGAATTTTTTGGCACTATAGGCCTAATCATATATTGTATTGTCGCCGAGATCAATTATTCAGCTTTACTAATTACTGCAGGTGTGGTATCTATTGGTATTTTATATTCAATTTTTGCCATACTTATGGAAGTACTGACTTATAACCAGTACAAACAAAGGAAAGATATTTTGCGCCTGGTAATAGTTGCTGTATTGGAGCCCGTAATATTTCATCCGTTTGTCGTTTGGTCATCTATAAGGGGGAACTTTGATCTATTAAGAAAACGCAATAGCTGGGGCGAAATGACCAGGCAAGGCTTTGCTGCCGAGAAAAAAATATTATAAAATTAAGAGTGATGGAAACGAAAGCATCAGCAAAAAAAGTATTATCAGTTAAATCAACATTGGCGGTCGTATCATTTATCAGGCTCTCATTGGTATGGTTAATGATTATCATCCTATTAAGTTTATTTGAGCTCATTTATAACGGATTTGTACACCAGTTTCCGAAAGACTTTATCGGGGTTACGCTTTGGGCATTTTTAAACGATTTGATTTTTTGGCTTAAATGCCAGGTTTATCTTTTTGTGATTTATGCCGTGCTGAATATGTTTTCCCAAAAACTTGCAAGTATAGCGTTCTCCCTATTTATCGTTTTAGTAGCTGTTGTGCAGCTTTGTCTTACCAGCTATTTTACCACGTCATTGGTGCCGCTAGGAGCCGATCTTTTTGCTTATTCAATAAAAGATATTAAGCAAACCATAGGTACGTCCGGAGGTATCGGTTTCAGAGAGATAATAGCGTTTATAGTTATCTTAAGTGCTGTTATTACTGCATTATGGGGCCTTGCGCCACGAATCAGGATACACAGGTATTTTGCTTTTGCGATACTTCTTTTTTCATTTCTGTTTGTTGCCTTGGGTGTGCAGAATACAATCGTTCAGGCAAGCTTTAAGTCTGATTTTTCAAATAACCTTGATATCAATAAGACTGACTATTTCTGGACGGCTTCCTATCACCATTTTTTCCCGCGAACAGATGATGTTGATATTTATGCTGATAGTTATATTAGCAGTTATGATCATTCCGGACAAGACCAATCAGTTGGATTTAAATATATTGATCCGCAGCATTATCCATTCTTGCATAGCGACAGTGTGTCCGACGTATTATCGCCGTTTTTTAAAAGTAACCCTAACCCGCCGAACATTGTTATTATATTGGTTGAAGGGCTGGGACGGGCATTTACCAATGACGGCGCATATTTAGGAAACTTCACCCCTTTTATTGATTCTTTATCAGGAAAAAGCCTTTATTGGGAAAACTTTTTAAGCGAAGGCGGCCGTACTTTTGCCGTATTGCCTTCTATATTGGGTTCGCTCCCTTTTGCCAAAAATGGGTTTCTGGAATTAGGTAATAGTATGCCAGCGCATCTGTCTTTATTAAGTTTGCTAAAGTACAATGGCTATCATACTTCGTTTTACTATGGTGGCGATTCAAATTTCGATAACATGCAAACCTTCTTGCAAAAAAATGCCACCGATGAGATAAACGATGAAAAGTCATTTCCTGCTGGCTATGTGCGGTTACCGGCATCAAATGGTTTTTCATGGGGCTATAATGATAAAGAGCTTTTCCGGCATTATTTGCTTACCCGTGATGAGAAACTTGCTGCGCCACAATTAAGCGTAGTTTTGACCGTCTCAACCCACAACCCTTTTGCTATCAACGAAGAAGATAAGTATTTACAGCAGTTCGAGCGACGCATGACCAAGCTTGGTTTTGACGATGCCAAAAAGAACGAGTATCGAAATTACCAACTTCAGTATAGCAGTATTTTATACCTGGATGATGCTTTACGGGGCTTTTTTAATGCCTATAGCAAGCGGAGCGATTATAAAAATACCATCTTCCTGATTACGGGTGACCACCGCATGCCCGAGATACCCATGAGTGACAAAATAGATCGCTACCACGTACCGCTGATCATTTACTCGCCCATGCTGAAGCGCACTTCGCTAATGTCGTCAGTATCCACCCATTTTGATATCAGCCCAAGCTTGTTGGCCTACCTGCGTCACCATTATAAAACAAAAGGGCCTTCGTTAGTCAGCTGGATGGGGCAAGGGTTGGATACCAACCGCAATTTTGAAAACGTACATAATT
>JABDBM010000177.1 GCA_013288685.1 Bacteroidota bacterium
GGATTAATGGTTAAAATTTACCGCAAAGTTCACAAAGAGGAAAGCACAAAGGACACAAAGTTTAGCTCTTAAACCATTGTGTCCTTGGTGAAAATCTTAGTGGTCTTCGTGGTAAAAAGATAAAAAAGGTGTGTTAAAAAGGGAGCCGAAACTCACCCGCGCCGAAATACTGTAAACTTTATAGGTTATAATTTGTTGTTACCATGTTGATTACAAATTGTAGTCATTTGTTATACTAAATTACAAACCTATGAAAATTAGAATATTGCTGCCGGTAATACTTCTGGCGGCAGCCGTTACGCAAAGCTGTGTCAGTAACAAAAAATATGCTGAACTACAGTCGGATTACAACAAATCGTTGGATACAAATCGTAACCTGAAACAAAGCTGGCAGGTTACCCAACAAGAGCTTGCCGGATCGCGCAGCCGTGTGCAAAGCCTTGAAGAGCAAATTGCAACAGCCAAAACAAACGCAGCTGCTTTGCAGGATGCACTTAGTAAATGTTTAGCCGGCACCAGCCAGGGTAATGCCAATATTTCGAAATTGGCCGACCAGATTACAGCCTCGGATAAATACATCCAGCACCTGGTGGAGCTGAAAAACAAAAGCGATTCGCTGAATCAAATTTTGACCAATAACCTCACCCGCTCGTTAACACCCGACGAAACAAAGGATGTTGATATAAAGGTGCTTAAAGGGGTGGTTTATATTTCGCTGTCGGATAATATGCTTTATAAATCGGGGAGTTATATGATTTCGGACAAAGCCGGCGTTACATTAAGTAAAATAGCCAAAATTATTAACGACTATTCTAACTACGATGTACTGATTGAGGGTAATACAGATAATGTACCTATATCGCAGGTTAACATCCGCAATAATTGGGACTTAAGTGCTTTAAGGGCATCATCGGTAGTACAGGCATTGCAAACTACCTATAATGTAGACCCGAAACGTTTAACAGCCGGTGGCCGTGGCGAATATAATACCATAGCCGATAATGCAACAGCAATGGGCAAAGCCCAAAACAGGCGTACACAAATTATCATTACGCCAAAGCTCGACCAGTTTATGACACTGATTGGCAAAGGAACGCCGCCTGCCCAATAATATTTTTTTAATTTACTAAAAAGCGCCAGACAACCGTCCGGCGCTTTTTTTATTCGCGCCATTCACAAACCATAAGCCGTCTTTCATAAACTTCTTCTTATTTTTTATTTTTCAAAATTGCAAATGCTGTCCCTTTTCATTATCATTATCATCTGATATAGAGCATTTAAAGTTGATCAGCAACCAGCCCCTTATGTGTACTAAGTTTACAACGATAACCCTCAGATTTAAGATTTTCTTTGTTTTTATTTTTTTTATGCACAGCGGCTTTTGCTCGCAGCCAGCTGATCCTAAAATTTATGCAGTAGTAATTGGAGTATCCAAATATGCCGATACCATGCTAAATTTAAAATATGCCGCCAGAGACGCTGAAGCTTTTGCCGCTTTTTTAAAAACACCCAATTGCGGCAGCACACCCAACGCGCAAATTGCCTTACTCGTTAATGAAAATGCCACACGGGTTAAGGTTATCGATGCTATAAAAATATTTGCTCATCTGGCTACTTCCAACGATATCTTAATCATATACTTTGCGGGGCATGGCAGTAACACATCAGAGCTTAATGAATTTTTCATGGAGACCTATGATACCCAAAAAAATGATTTAGATGGTACGGCTACTCCGGCGCAGCAAGTTGAAAGAATATTAAGGAGCAGTCAGGCGAAAATGACATTTTGGATAACGGATGCATGTAATTCGGGCAATATAAAAGGAATTAGGGGTGGAATGGGTTCGGGGGCCGAGCGGTATTTAAAGGCAGCTGCTAAGGCGCGGCGCGGCGGATTTGTGTATCTGGCATCATCCGAGAGCCAGGAGACAACATTGGAAGGGCCTGAATATGGAGGAGGACACGGGGTGTTTACCTATTATTTAATAGAGGGTTTGAAGGGAAAGGCCGACGCCGACCGCAACGGTATTGTAACCATTACCGAAAGCTATAACTACGTGCATGAAATGGTGGTATTTGCCAGCAACGGAAGCCAAACCCCCATGTTGGGCGATATGTATTTTAACGGCAAATTTCCGATGAGTGCACCTTTTAATTATGAAGGTTTAAAAACTGAAAGGCGCCAGTTCCGTGTGACTACTACAAAAAACGGACGGCGCGGGAACGGCGATGACGGAGACGATGGTACAGATATGCCATATTTTAACCAAACGCTGCCCATTAATTCGTTAACAGAAACGCACATCCCGGTTAAAAAAGGCGAAACGGTGTTGATAACCGCTACCGGCTCCATAAATGTAGGGCCATGGGTAGGGCTTTCGGGGCCGCAGGGACGCACCGCCGGGCTAATAGGCTTTCCGATATCGCATTATAGCATTGTAAAAAGTTTTAATCATGCGGTGCTGATGTTTAAGCTGGCTAAAGCTGACGCCTGGACAGCCTGCGGTGCCAATTTTAAATTTACGGCCGATAAGAATGGCGAATTAATATTTCAGGTTAATGATAACGACCAGGGTAACAATTCGGGTGCTTATACCGTTAATATACAGAAATTTCAATAAGCGGTTAAAAAATGAAAGCTATAATTACATTTCTTGTTTTTGTTTCGGTTTACACAACAGGCACAAATTTAAAACCCATATCAAAGCCAACCGCTGATGATATTTTAGGCGAATGGCTAACGGCACATAAGGATGGCCATGTTTTGATTTACAAAAAGGACAAAAAATATTACGGCAAAATTATATGGGGCGTAGGCTATCCCGAAAAAGATGTTAAAAATCAGGACCCAAAACTACGCACCCGCGATTTAATAGGACTGAATATTTTAAGTGATTTTGTTTATGATGGCGATAACGCCTGGGAGGACGGCACCATATACCTGCCTGGCGCCGGCAAAAGTTATTCGTGCGTTTTAACGCTAAAATCGGTAGATGCATTAAAAGTACGCGGCTATGTTGGCAGCACGCTATTCGGCAAAACAGAATATTGGACACGGATAAAAAAATAGGCAAAAAAATTCCTACCTTTGCAAAAAATATTGTTCGGGAATAAAGCACTTATAATCAACAGCTTTCATCTGTAACGATACTAAATTTTGATACAAGCATGAAAAAAATTGTTGACTACAGAAAGCTTTTAGGTGTTACCGAAGTTGCAGAATTAGAGGAACTTAAAACCGTTTACCGCGGTTTAATGAAAACCTGGCATCCTGATAAATTTCAGGAAGATGCTGAAAGTAAACTGCACGCCGAAGAAAAAAGTAAAGCTATAATTGAGGCTTATCATTTTTTGGTAAGTATTGCTCCAGCTACCCGGAACCAAACACTTGCCGAATACGAATTAACTGCATCATCGGGTATTTTAGATTTCGAATACAAATCGCAGGTGCTTAAAGTATACTTTGCTGATGGAAATGTTTATGAATACTTCGACGTACCCAAAGCTGCTTACGTAAAGCTAATAAATGCCGATTCGCCGGGCAGGTTTGCACGCAGGCATATTTTTAATGAATATGTTTACCGCAGTGTAAGTAAGCTGGCAGCTTCAGCATAACCTTTTTGATATATATATATATATATATATATATATTAGCCCGCAAAAGTCGCATTTACACCCTTAAAATGCCGCTATTGCGGGTTTTATTTTTGCATTTGCGGCCCGTTCTTTGTGTTTAATTAAGAAACCAAGAAATGAGCATCACCGGAAACAAATATTTGGTTGACTTTGGCATGGCCAAGGCTATATTGCACATCGACAACGAAACATCGTTAACCTTCACCATCACCGAAAAGGAAGGAAGCGCGGTAAATACCAGCGAAACAGTTGATATTAAACTAACAGAATTGAGGCCTGAATTATACTTGCTAACCTGGCAGGAAAAAAGCGGAACAACAGTTACCCAGGTACACGACTACGAAAATGGCATCGTTTACTCAAATTGGACATCAACTGATGGGGTATTTACCAATATCACAGGGACGATTAAGCAAATTTAATTCGTTTAATTATTTACCGAAACTCTCATCCGGCTATCTACTGATGCGTGAGCCTGCGTCAACCCGTCTTGTTCGATAAACTCAAATTTAAATCCTCTGGAACTGTTTTTACAGCCCATAATACCCAAAAGCTCATTGGTTATGCTCTGGGTTTGTTCTTCATTTAATTTCGATTGTGTAGAAACATAGATGGTTGTTTCATTCGAAAAATTTCCTTTGGTGGTCATGATAGTGGTTATAATTATTGGCGGCATTGTTTACGTATCCCGGGGGAGGATTGTTTAACAAATGTGTTTATTTTTTAATGTAAAATTAATGTGCGATGGCAGAGGTAACAATAGGGGCAGTACGTGATTTTTGGGCGTATTAGTACTGATCTTGATGCGTGGAGGTAACGGTAATTTTTAATGCTTTCCGCAGATACCAAGCCGTGCTATGGGTATAACGGTAAAAATGGGAGTTGAAATACCTTTTTTAATAAGGTATTTTTACGGTATGCTCACTTTAGTTGAGGTCGTAAATTCACATTATTAATGAAAACCTATTTATCCACTTACATTAAACCCAACTTGTTATGCGCAATTTTATACTCTCTCCGCTCATTGTACTTAGTTTAAGCTTTGCAGCTTTGGGGCAAACAGCAACTAAGCATGGCATTAACCCCGACACCCTAAATGCCCATCTAAAGGCAATCGCAGATACTAATTTGAACTATCTTAGCTATAATGCGAAGCCCAAAATATATCATTTTGTTTCGAAATACACCTTCAGGAATTTAGTAAAATCAGATTTTTCGACAGTTACCATTGCCGACAATACCGCAACGGTAGGGGAATTTGCCGCATTAAGTATCGATCCAAATTCATACCAACTTGCTTTTACGCCTTATGCATGGTCGAATGACCTTACGAAAGAAAATTTCAGGGATGTATATGCAATTAATGTCTCTGCCGCGCTCAATAACCAATCAATGTTAAACTTAAACGCCTGGAAGTCGGTAACGATAAGTTTTTCCAGTACGCACCTTATCGGCGAAAGCTATTTGTCAGCTGATAAGGCACAGGATATTTCTGTGTATCGCTTAATTTATGCCGAGCTAAAGGACAATATGCGAACCCAAAACGACGAAATATATCATCAAAAGAGTGAATCAGCCACCCTGAATCACCCGGAATATGACGATATAAAAGACGCAGAAAAGGCTTATAACGACTCTGTATCTAAATATGAACTGGTGTTAACAAAAGACATTTGGCAAAGCAAAACTTTTTGGTGGTATAAGGTAACCTACAATATACTTTCGTTCGATAATGCCAATTATATTGTTGTTGGCGATGCTACGACCTACGACAACCCCAAAAAAGCGACACCCTATACCGGCTCGGTTAACCTTGCCGTTAATTTTTTCAAAGGACTCAGCAGCCATTGGAATATTTATGCTAATGTAAATATTCAGTGTGGTT
>JABDBM010000178.1 GCA_013288685.1 Bacteroidota bacterium
ACGAAAAATCAAAATGTAAACGGACAAAATACAGGTTTTGATGTAGTGAAACTAAAACAGGCCCTCGATTTTCAAACTGAACGTTTAACCGGCCTCAAAGAAAAACAACAAGCGGTTACCAACCAAATTGCCGCCTTAAACATCGAACTCCAAAAGTACGACAAGCAAATTGCCGATATCACCAAAGGCAGCACCACGGCAACCAGCAATATTATTGTAACCGTATCCTCCAAATCGGCTTTACAATCATTGTTTACTTTAAGTTATGTGGTGCATAATGCCGGCTGGTTTCCTACTTATGATATCAGGGCAAAAGATGTAAACAGCCCGGTAAGTATATCATACAAAGCCAACGTATCGCAACACAGCGGCGAGGATTGGAAGAATATTAAACTTATCCTATCAACCGGCAACCCAACTGTTAGCGGTAACAAGCCGGAGTTAAGCCCTTATTATTTAAATTTTGGGATGTATTATTATAACCCAGCCAGTGTGGTTAACCGGGCAATGGGCCGCGTAGTTGGTGGGAGTGACGGACAAGCGTTGCCCGGTGCATCCGTTAAAATAAAAGGAACAACCATAGGCACCGTTGCCGATGCTAACGGAAATTTTTCTTTACAAATTCCATCCGGATCGCAAACATTAGTGTTTTCGTATATTGGTTACGAAGTGCAGGAAAGACCTATTATAAGTGCACCCATGAATGTTGCGCTTAAAGAGAGTAGCCAACAGTTAAGCGAGGTTGTTGTGGTAGGCTATGGTGTTAGCCGGGATGGTTCTAATGATGAAAGTAGTTATTCCTCTTCCAGAAAAGACATTAGTGGAGCCGTAAGCCGGGTTACCAGCGTCCCGATCGCCGTCAACCAAACCGAAAACCAAACCAACATGGAGTTTAATATCGATAACCCTTTTTCGGTACCCAGTGATGGTAAGCAATATTTGGTTGAAATTAACCAGGTTGATGTAAAGGCCGGCTATCAATACTCCGCGGCTCCTAAAATAAGTACCGATGTATTTTTAACCGCCCAAGTAACCGATTGGAATAAATACAATTTCCTTTCGGGTGAAGCTAACTTATTTTTTGAGGGCACCTATATCGGCAAATCGCTCATCGATACCCATTCTGTTGCAGATACATTGAACCTGAGTTTGGGTACCGATAAAAACATTGTAGTAACCCGCACCTTGCAAAAGGAACTGAGCGAAAAGCAAACTTTTGGATCGAACAAAAAGGAAACACGGAACTGGCTGATAGATGTAAAGAACCGTAAAAATCAAACTATAAACCTGCTGGTGGAAGACCAGGTGCCGGTTTCGCAAAACTCGGACATCGAAGTGGAAGTGCAGGAAACATCTGGCGCAAAACCTGATGCAAATACAGGCAAGGTTTCATGGAATTTACTGTTAAATTCGCAGGATGATAAAAAGGTACAATTAAAGTACCTGGTTAAGTATCCTAAAAGTCAATCAGTAATAGTTCAATAAGCCCATGCACGATCTGCTTCCGTTTTTACCAGGCGCTATCAACAATATTTTGGACAGCATAACGTATTTTATGCCCGAAATTTACCTGGCCATACTGTTCATCGTAGTTTTAATAACCGATCTGCTGTTTGGACGCGAAGCGCAACGGATGTGCAAAATTATAGCCTGCGCAGGCCTTTTGCTGGTAGTACAACGCGACTACCAGCAAATTTTGCTGCTGTTTGCTACGGGACAAATAAACGGTCACTTTATATTTAGCGAAATGTTGCTGCTTACCCGCACAGGCATCAGCTTTAAACTCATTATTGATGCGCTGGCTTTTGTACTGATGTTATATTTTAACTGGGATGATAAATTAAAAGCCCATCCCAAAGGCATAACAGATTTATACACCATTAGTATTGGCTCGGTATTCGGTTTGCATTTAATGGTAATGGCCGTTAATTTGCTATCCATCTATCTCGCCATCGAGCTGGTTTCCCTGGCTTCGTACCTGATGGTAGCCTACCGCTCCGAAAATGCTTTTAGCACAGAAGCCGGATTAAAATACGTGCTGTTTGGTGCGGCATCATCGGCTATGATGCTATATGGTATATCGCTTTTGTACGGCTTTAGCGGGTCGCTTAGCTTGTATACCGGTAATTTGGTGCAGGCTTTAACGCAGGTTAACCCATTGGCTATTTCGGTAGCTTTGGTTTTGGTGCTGATAGGGGTGGGATTTAAACTATCGATGGTCCCTTTGCACTTTTGGGTGCCCGATATTTACGAGGGTGCGGCCACGCCGGTTACGGCCTGGTTATCAACTGTGCCCAAAATAGCAGCTTTCGCTTTGCTGGTAAACTTTTTAAGTCCGTTTATTTATTTTGCCAAGTGGGACGCATTTGACTTTAAACTGCTTTTTGCCATTATAGGCATTATCACCATGATAGCCGGCAACTTTGCGGCAGTAATGCAAACCAATGTAAAACGGATGCTGGCTTACTCGAGCATTGGGCATACCGGCTTTGCGCTGATGGCTGTAGCGGCCTTCGGGTCGCAGGGCACCTCGGCATTGGTGTGGTATTTGATGGTTTATGGTTTAGCCAATATTGGCTGCCTGGCCCTGGCAAGTTATTTTACCAACGTAAACGGTGCCGAAGATGTAAGAGACTACAAGGGCCTGGGCCTTAAATACCCGGCTGCGTCGGTATGTTTCGTTATTTTGCTGGTGTCACTAACAGGCTTGCCGGTAACCGCAGGGTTTACAGCCAAGTTGCTGGTGTTTTCGGCAACGTATAGCGTTTCTGAGCAAACCCACCAAATATGGCTATTGTTATTAATGATAACCGGAGCTTTAACTACAGTAGTATCGCTATTTTACTATATTAAAATCCCCCGCAACTTGTTTTTGAAAAGAACAGATGCTGCACACGATCCGGTTAAAAAACCCTATAATATTATGATATTGGCAATAGTACTAAGCTTTTTAATCATTTTATTAGGAATATTTCCTGATTTACTCACAAAATACCTTTAAGAATGCAATTTTTAGTGCTTTTTGCAAAATAACCGACCGTTTATTCATTTTTATATGATATAAATCATAAATTAGGCCGTTTATTTATAAAACTTCTGCAATTGGTATGAAACGCTATTTACCGTTCTTTTTAATTTTAGTGATTTTAACGCTCACGTTCCTTTTTCCATCCGTTGAGTTTCACAATAACGGTAAATCGAATTTTAATACTGGTGATATTGCATGGATGCTGATGTCAACAGCCCTGGTTTTGATCATGACACCCGGTTTAGCCTTTTTTTATGGCGGCATGGTGAATAAGAAAAATGTGATCTCCACCATGCTGCAAAGTATAGTATGTATGGTTATCATCACCGTAATGTGGGGCATATTTGGTTTCAGCTTAGCCTTTGGCGATAGCTTTCACGGCATCATCGGTAACCCATCCACCTATTTTATGATGAAAGGCATGCTGGGTAACGCCAGCTGGAAATTAGCGCCAACCATCCCCTTGCTGTTGTTTGCCATGTACCAGCTAAAGTTTGCTATTATAACCCCTGCACTTATTACAGGGGCATTTGCAGAGCGGATCAGGTTTAACTCGTATATCATCTTTTTGGTTTTGTTCTCCATCTTTATATTTTCGCCATTAGCGCATTGCACCTGGCATCCCGATGGTTTTTTAAATAAATTAGGCGTGCTCGACTTTGCTGGTGGAACTGTAGTACACATGTCGGCCGGATGGGCGGCGCTGGCTTCGGCATTATATTTAAAACGCCGCAACGAGCCTAACCATGCACCTGCCCGTATTACTTATGTAATGATTGGTACCGGCTTATTGTGGTTCGGCTGGTTTGGTTTTAACGCAGGCTCGGCATTTGGCGCAAACCATTTGGCAGTTACCGCATTGGCCACCAGTACTACCGCGTCGGCGGCGGCGGGCTTAACCTGGATATTTTTTGATATGTTGATGGGTAAAAAGCCATCGGCCATGGGTACCTGTATCGGCGCAGTCGTGGGCCTGGTAGCTATTACCCCGGCTGCCGGTTATGTATCGGTGCCGCATTCGCTGGCAATCGGCATCATATCATCGGTAATAAGTAACCTGGTGGTTGAGTGGCGCACCCGTACTTCAATTGATGATACACTGGATGTATTCCCATGTCACGGTGTCGGCGGTATGGTAGGTATGTTGCTAACCGGCGTGTTTGCGCATAAAAATGTTAACGCAGCTAACACAACAGGTAACGGCCTGTTTTTTGGCGAAACGCATTTATTTTTTGTACAGAGCATAGCCTTGGTTGCGGTATCTCTTTTTTCGTTTTTTGGTTCCCTGTTGTTGTTAAAAATTACCGATATGATTTCACCGTTGCGTGTATCAACCGAAGAAGAACTCATCGGTTTGGACATTAGTCAGCACGGCGAAAAACTATAATTTGATCCAAAGTCCTCTAATCATAACCTATATTGTGTATTGGCCCGGTTTTTTCGACCGGGCTTTTTTTGTTGCATTTTAAGAAACGCTTTTTGAATGATATTTTAGCTATAAAGTACATTTGACAAGGCAATAATGAGGTGTATTTTACTTTATTACAAGGCAATTCAAGTTAAAAGCGGTGTTTTAGGCGTAATGATTTTATAATATGCGAATTTTTTCGCATATTTACTTTTATCAAAGAAAATGTTATGGAAGCAATTGCAATAGCGCCGAAAATTGGCTCACGATTAATATCTGATTACGGGGAACTAACCGATGCATTGGGAGGAAAGCATCTATTGGGGATAGAAATAAACAGTGATTATGATCTGTTTGATATTATTGAAGAGGGATTGACTAAAAAGGCTTTCCTTCATATTAAATCATTTATAGGACTTAATTTAGATACGATAGCATCCATTTGCGGCATTACTCCCCGCACCGTGCAGCTAAAAGATGATGACGCGCATTTTGACCATAAAGTAAGTGAAACACTTGTGGATTTAGCTGATTTGTTTATTATAGGTATGAAGATATTTTCGGAAAATAAGCAATTTATTAAATGGATGACACAACCGCTAAAGACCCTGGATAATAAAGAACCTATAAACCTGCTTCAGAATTCTATTGGTCGGACGTTGATTAAGGAAGAACTAATTATGTTTGCAACCGGCGTTTACAGATAACGATAATGACCGAAGACTTTATTCACGTTTATAGGATTTGCAATAGTAATTATGTAAGGCCGCACAATGGTTTTGGCTCAACGATGCGCGATGGCGGCCGATGGAACTCAAATAAACATGCTTGTATTTATACCGGAGCAAATCGTTCGGTGGCTCAATTGGAATGGGTATCGCATTCTTTACTTACTGAATTTGATTTTCCAAATCTTACA
>JABDBM010000179.1 GCA_013288685.1 Bacteroidota bacterium
CCAGCAGGCGGCGTGCAGGTGGGGATAGGCTCGGGCTTCATCAGTTCGCATGGCGTGGCAGTAGATCCCGCAGGCAACATCTATGTGGCCGATAATGGCGCCATTGTAAAACTGCCGCCGGGGGGCGGCAGCCAGGTTACTATTAGTACCGTTAGTGTTGCATTTGGCTTAGCGGCTGATGCTGCCGGTAATGTGTATGTAGCCAATGGAAGCAGCGTGATACAAAAAATAGCTGCCACCGGTGGCGGCGCACCTGTAAGTATAGGCTCAGGTTTCAGTAATGCCGAGGGTGTGGCGGTTGATGCCGCCGGCAATATTTATGTTGCGGATTACGGTCATGGTGCGATAAAAGAGATTCCGGTGGGCGGCGGCACTCCTGTTAGCTTAGGCACGAGCTTTAATAAGCCCTACGGAGTTGCGGTTGACGGCGCAGGCAACGTATACATTGGCGACACCGGCAACAATGCTGTTAAAGAAATGACACCGGTTGGCGGTTATTTTATCAGCCCGGCATTGCCGGCGGATTTAAGTTTTGATAATGCTTCGGGAGCCATCAGCGGTACGCCAACCGTGGTAAGCCCAGCAACAAATTATACCGTTACGGCTTATAACAGCAGCGGCGGCAAACCGGCAACCGTTAACATAAAAATTAATGCCTCGGCGGCTGATGCTATCACTATTAGTTACAGCAGCCCTCAAATCTATACTGCTGGTACAACAATTACGCCCCTGGTCCCCACTGTAACCGGGACTGTAGCAGCTACTGGTTACGGTGATAATATGCTTAGCCTCGGTTCGGGTTTCAGCAACCCTTATGGGGTGGCAGTTGATGCTGTCGGCAATGTATATGTTGCCGATTTAAACAACGGGCAAGTTAAAAAGATACCCGTGGGCGGAGGGTTGCCGGTAGTAATGGGGGCTTTTGCCCAGCCAAATGGCGTAGCAGTTGACGTAGCCGGCAATGTATATATTGCTGATGGCGCCACCGGTGTAGCAAAGATCCCTGCGGGTGGGGGCACACCGGTGAGTATTGGTTCGGGCATTAGTAATCCAAACGGTGTAGCGGTTGACGCTTCCGGTAATGTGTTTGTGTCGGATTTAGGCGATGGTACCGTAAAAGAAATCCAGGTAAATGGCGGCGCCACCATTAATTTAAGTTTAACCGGCGACTTCCTAAGTCCCTATGGCGTAGCCGTTGACCCTGCCGGCAATATATACGTTGCCGACCTGGAAGGTAACGCTGTAAAAAAGATTCCCGCAGGTGGCGGTAGCGCGGTGCCAATAGGTGGCGCGTTTAATGTTCCGTTTGGCGTAGCAACAGATGCCGCCGGTAATGTGTATGTAACCGATTCGGGCAATAAATTGGTAAAGGAGATACCTGTGGGCGGTGCTACGGTTACCATAGGCAAAGGCTTCCTTAATCCTTATGGTATTGCGGTAGATGGCGCGGGCAATGTATACGTTTCCGATCAAATAAATAATACCGTTAAACAAATTAGACCCAACGGGGGTTTTTTTATCACACCATTATTGCCTGCCGGATTAAGGTTTTTCAATAGTACGGGTATTATCAGCGGCAAACCAACAGAGGTCAGTGCGGCGCGGAATTATATGGTGACTGCTTATAATAGTACGGGAAGCACCCAGGCAGCAGTGAACATTAAAGTGAATGCTTCCAATAATGCCTATCTTTCAAATCTTAGCATCAGCACGGGCACATTAAGCCCTGCTTTTGCGATGACGACGAGCAGCTATACCGCTTCCGTAAGCAATGCTACAAGTTCGCTTACTATATCACCTACCCTAAATAACCCAAATGGTTCCGTAAAAGTGAATGGCGTTGCGGTAAGTCCAGGCATGGCATCAGCGGCTATTCCTTTAGTTGTGGGTAATAATACAGTCAACATAGTAGTAACCGCACAGGATGGCGTTACGCATAAAACCTATACGGTGGTTGTAAACCGCGTGTCAAACAACCCCTATCTTTCGGCTCTTACGCTCAGTATTGGTACCTTAAGCCCGGTATTTGCTTCGGGTACCGGCAGCTATACGGCATCGGTAAGTAATGCAACAACCTCAATTACTGTAACGCCAACGCTTAATAATCCTTACGCTTCGGTAAAGGTAAATGGCGTTGCGGTGATTTCGGGTGCGGCATCGGCAGCAATTCCTTTAGTTGTAGGGAATAACACCATCACCACTGTTGTAACAGCTCAGGACGGCGTGACTCATAAAACCTATACCGTGGTGGTAACCCGTCCATCAAACAATACTTATCTTTCCGGCCTTATCATCAGCAGCGGAACGTTAAGTCCGGCTTTCGCGATGGCGACAGGCAGCTATACCGATGCGGTGGGTAATGGGGTAACATCGGTTACCATAACACCTACGCTCAATAACCCCAATGGCTCGGTAAAAGTGAATGGCACTGCGGTAAGCTCGGGTACTGCATCTGCAGCTATTCCGTTAAACGTCGGCGATAATACCATCAGTGCTGTAGTAACCGCGCAGGACGGCGTAACCCATAAAACCTACACTATTACAGTAACCAGGGCCATGGGTGGTATGAACAGTATCTACCAGCCCGGTGGTAACGGGGCAAGCCCATTGACTTTCTCATTAAACCAAAAGGTGGAAGCCAATAATATTTTATCGCCCAATGGCGATGGTATTAATGATATTTGGGTGGTGAAGAATATTGCTTTTTATCCTGATAATACTGTAACTGTCTATAATCGGGCAGGCGAGGTTGTGTTTAATAAAAAGGGTTATAACAACGATTGGAACGGAGCCTACCGCAGTTCAACACTAAGCGAAGGTACTTATTACTACAATGTTGACCTCGGTAACGGATCGCATCTAAAAGGATTCATTACAGTAGTGAGTCATTAATAAAGTCAGTAGAGTTCGAAAAGAAGCTTCATTTGTGATTAAAAGGTGGGATGAGGTCGAAATTTTCACATGATGATAACCTAAAAAAAACGACAGCCCGGTAACAAGCTGTCGTTTTTTGGATTAACTGGTGTTGACATTAATTTATATTCCGTTGTTTCGGACTAATTATTGAAATCCCTTCTGGTCCGGCAATGATGGCGTTTGTAGCCATGCCTATAAACAAGGAATGTTCCACCACTCCAGGTACCATTTTAATTGAATTTATTTTTTCCAACACTATTGGCTCAGTAAAATAGACGTCCAGCAGCAGGTTGCCATTAGCGGTAACGATAGCCTCTTTTTGATTATTGGTACGGATGGTTGTGGTAGTATCGGGAAAATGTCGCGTTAGCCATTGCTGTACCAAGTGCAAAGCAATTGGCAAAACTTCAATTACCAATGGATAGGTATTGTCTAAAACAGGCACAAATTTGGCCGTGTCCCCAATCAATATAAACTGATCAGCCAATGATGCCATAATCTTTTCTGCCGTATGGATACCAGCCCCGCTTTTCAGGGCGTTCAGTTCGGCGTCAAATTGATCGCAGCCGTCAAAGTAAATATCCAAATGCGTTACGTCCTTGCTCTCTTCAAAGTTTAAGCCGGCATCTTTTATCAGGGTTGATGTTTTGGCAGATGACGAAGCAAGTATAAGCGCATTTGCCAGAGCTGTATTCATCGTTATAGCCTCCACTAAAAACGCTATACTGCTCCCAGCGCCCAGGCCAATTGTTTGATTGGGTTTTATAAACTCCATGGCCGCTTTTGCGGCTTCCTTTTTGTAATCGGTCATAACCAGCTATAATAAAAATAGTCCGAAGGTATAATTTTACCTTCGGACTTTTCGAAAACTCTGATGCTAATTTTACTTAGTCTCTTCAGAACCATCCGGTTTTTCAGACTTTCCAGGCTTTTCGGTCTTTCCTGTCTTTACTGACTTCTTTTCCGACTCTATTTGCAGCTTCTTCAGCATTTCGCTGCCGATAAGGGCGTCGATCATGCCGTTGCCGCCGCCATCTTTTCCGCTTACAAGGATATCTGGTACTAATTTGATACCATTGCTTGCCAATGCTTCAGCTACACGCACAATGGCGTATTGTTCGGTACCCATTGCCTCGGTTTTTTGTTTGGTAACTTCGGCTTCGGCCAAACCTATCGCTTTGATTTTCGAAGCTTCGGCACTACCGTTTACTTCGGTGGCGTTGGCATCCGCTTTGGCGTTAACTGTTTTAGCTTCCGCATCTGCTTTCGCGATGGTGATACGTACCTCAGCATCTGCTTTAGCGTTAATGGTTTTGGCTTCGGCCTCACCTTTTGATGCAGCAACCCTCGAAGCGGCCATCTGTGTATTAATTTCAACCTGGCGGGTTGATTTTACCACCTCCGGCTGCATATCGGCACCAGCACGGGCGCTTTCAAATTCCTTACGTTCAATTTGCGCAACACGCTGTGTTTCGTAAGTTATTTTTTCCTGCTCGGCCAGTTTACGGTCGGTAAGGGTTTTCATCAGTGCTGCTGGCGGCACAATGTCGCCTATCAGCGTATCCACACCAACCACGTTATAGTCGTTCAATACTTTGCTGATATGCTCCTTGGCATCATCCTGCCTTTGTATCCTGTTGGCCAGGAACCCGATAACGTCACTTTTTTGTGCCGAGTTACGGAAATAGTTGGCAATTGTAGGTTCCAGTACCTGCGATACCAGGTTTTTCATCTTACCAAAACGGGCAATCACCTTTGGCGCTTCGTTACGCGGTATGTGTATAATTTGCGACACATCCAGGTTGAAGGTAAAACCATCGGACGACCTTACGGTAATGGTACACAGGTTTTTATCCAGCTCGTGTGCTTCGGTGCGGCTATCGGCCCAGTTTAGTACAATGTTGGTAGTTGGTACCACTTCCACTGCGTGGGTGTAAATATTTACCGGGTGCTTACCGGGGTCAAGCGGCTCGTCCCATACGCCTTTTTGGTTACGTTTTACAATGTTACCATGTTTAAAGGCATCGCCGCTCATGTCCTTACCTTCGGGACCTACGAACGAGTTTACCACACCCACATAACCGATAGGGATATACAGCATATCCACCTGTTCTACCTGGACAAACCAGGGGTTAAGATAATAGGTACCCGCAAGTATCACATCTTCCTGCAAACCTTTCATGCCGCCGGCATTTATAAATGCCATTGGGTCCTGGTAGTTTTTGTGGCCGGCGACTGATGAACCTGCTATTTCGCCTTTTTCAAGCGGCAAACCATCAAGGGTGGTAACAACACCTACTTTGTTATCACTGATTTGGGTAAT
>JABDBM010000180.1 GCA_013288685.1 Bacteroidota bacterium
CGTGCGCGATCACATGGCGCAAGACCCTGCATCTACCTTAGCAAAAGTTGCACAAACCGGTTATACCTCTGTTGAAGGCACCTATTCGGGCGCCGGGAAATTCCACAATGTAGCTACCAAAGATTTTGCTGCCATGCTAAAGCAAAACGGGTTGGTTATGCCAAGTTGCCATTACCGCCTGGGCGAAGAAAAAGTGAACGGGCAGCAACAGCCCGGCACCATCCTTAGCGGCTGGGACAAAGCTGTTGACGATGCGGCCGAAGTCGGTTTAAAATACATGGTTTGTGCTTACCTTTCTGCAGCCGAGCGTGGCTCACTTGATCATTATAAGCAAGTGGCTGACGATTTTAACAAAGCCGGCGAAACATGTAAAAAAGCAGGCATACAGCTTTGCTACCATAACCACGATTTTGAATTTATACAGCAGGACGGCAAATATCCCTACGAAACCTTACTGGCCAATACCGATAAAGATTTGGTAAAAATGGAAATGGACATGTACTGGGTTACCAAAGCCAACCAGGACCCATTAGCGCTGATTGATGAACACCCCGGCCGTTTCCCTTTGTGGCATATTAAGGATATGGACAAAACCGCCAACCGCAGCTTTACCGAGGTAGGCAATGGCATTATTGATTTCAAGAAAATATTTACTAAAGCAAAAAAATCGGGCCTGCAATATTTCTTTGTAGAAGAGGACAAATGCCCGGGCGATCCTTACGACAGTATTGCGCAAAGCATCAGCTACATTAAGAAGAACCTGGTTTAATCATGAAAAAGCTATTATTTGTTTTTACAGCGGTTTTTTGCTTAAGCAAAATAACTTATGCACAGGATGATCACAAATGGCATTCGTTGTTCGACGGGAAATCGGTAGATAAGCTGCGGGGCTATAAAATGGACGTTTTTCCCTTTGATGCCTGGAAAGTGGAAGATGGTGCCTTAGTTGCCCAAACCGGCGTACCCAACGTGGACTTCCTGACCAAAGAAACCTATACCAATTTCGATTTGACGCTGGAATGGGCGGTATCGAAAGCGGGCAACAGCGGCATATTTTACAATGTTCAGGAAAATTCAAGCCACGAATCGGGCAATGGCAACAGCCCGAACTGGCTGGATAATTTTGAGTTCCAGATACTGGATGATATTGATTTTAACGATCATGAGCCCCGCCGCTCTGCAGGTTCGTTATACGACCTGATTGCGCCGGTAAATAAGCACTTGAAACCTGTTGGTGAATTCAATACGTGCCGACTATTGGTTGATCACGGCCATGTAGAGCAGTGGATCAATGGCGAAAAGGTAGTGGAATACGAATTAGGTTCGGCAAGCCTGAACGATTTAATTGCACATAGCAAGTATAAAACCAACCCCAACTTTGCCAAATCAACCACCGGCCACATTATGTTTCAGCATCATGGTCAAAAGGTTTGGATAAAGAACATAAAAGTAAAACGGTTGTAGAAATTTAAAAGCCCTTGGGTGTTATCGAAGGGCTTTTATAACAATCTGTTTTCTTCTTATGTTTATTTGACGATGTAGCCAATCTCTACCAAAAATTCGTTCTCCTTTTTAAATGCATCCGCAACAAAGGCAGGGTCACTGTCAAAATCTTTATATTGAACTTTCAGGTTACGGGTTAGCAAATGCCCAACACCGGGATATACGAAGAGCGTACACTTTGCCCCTGCCCTAACGGCCGAATCGCGAAATGCAATCGCATCTTTGGCGTACACTATACTGTCCTGTTCGCCCTGTATAATTAATGTGGGTGGCAGTTTATTGCTGATATATTCGGAGGCGGAATATGCGGCCGGGTCGCCTGCGCCATCCATCAATCCGCCAAAGTAGGAATCATGGGCCATATTTAGCGCGGGGGAATACAATAACATAGCATCGGGACGGGCGTTATCCGGGATTTTGTTTCCCCTAATCGCCGGGATAGTAGCTGAGGCAGCCACTAAATGTCCTCCTGCCGAAACACCGTAACCCGCAACCCGCTTTGTGTCTATCCCCAACTTATCCGCCTGGCTGCGCGCCCAGGCGAAAGCCGCACAGGCATCGTCCACCCCGTCAATAGGCGACAGACCGCCGTTGGCCAAACGGTATTCAATAGAAATAGCAACCATCCCTCTTTCTGCAAATTGTTTTGCCCTATCGTTAGTCCAGGCAGCTTCGCCCAATCGCCAGGCACCGCCGTGGAACAGCAGGATAGCGGGGTGGTGCCTACCACCTGTTGCCGGTTTAAAAACATAAGCCTTTAATGCAACGTTACCGATTTGGCGATAAATGAAAGAATCGGGCTCTGAAACAGGCTGGCTAAATGCCGTTGATGCAGATAGAAGCGCAATAAACAGATAAATCAGGATGGGTTTTGCTGTTTTCATAATTTAAAGATGAATAATATCTGTACAAAGGATGAGCGAAATGGCAGGACGTTGCTTATCCACTATGATATTTTCACTAAACAAAAAAAGGAAGCCAGCCGAAACCGGACTCCCCACCCAAATCTAAAAAACTATTTAGAAAGATCGACCCTTGATAGCAAAATTTTATCACCCCTTTCTGTCTCGCTAAAGAACAGGCTGTAATTATCAATCCTGGTGCTGTTAACATTAGGATATAAATAAAACTTTTTCCGCTCGCTTTCGCCAAGCGTTTTAAAATCCGAAAGCTGATTATCGGTTATATTGATGCTGCCGTACTCAATGCTGTATAGCGGTGACCAGGTTGTGGTGGTAATGTTTGAACCTATGCCAAACGTGGTATGCGACTCCTTATGTACCGATTTTGCCATACGCATCATCCAATACAAACTTTTGCCATCGCCCGATTCCATGATATAACTTTTTGATGGGATCATGTCCGAAGTAAGCGGCGAACTATTGAAAAAGCCGGAGGTTTTACTTTGATCCAAAAATACCCCGTAATTGCGCTTTAAATCGCCGGTTGGCCCAAACTGAAACATGTAGACACCCTTGTAACTGCGTTTGTTTTTTGATTTCTTAAAATCCTGCCCGTTAACAAATATATCGCCCGAACTACTAAACGATATGCCATTTATCACAAAGGTTTTGCCATCAAACTCCACATATTTTTTCTGGCCTATAGGTTTTTCCTTCTTTTTATCAAATTCATCAACTGTCGGGGCCGCAATAAATTCAAACTTACCGTTGCTTACCTTACCTATTTGGAAATTGGTGTATTTCAATTCGTCCATTATCAGGTCAATTTTCGATTGCGTGGTGCCAAGGTCGGCCGAGCCTGTAAGAATGGAGAAGCCTTGTTTAAGCGATGAACCGCCTGCTGATTCGTCCTGTTCATCTTCGCTGGCCGAGGTGGTTGGCACCATTCCTGTTTTATAAACCTCGTTTACATACTTCTTTTCGGGGTCCTTATTATTGGCCGACCCGTATACAAATACTGCCCCGTTGTGCTCATACGCCCCGAGTACCCGCCATGCATTAGTAGGCGACTGGAAGTTAAACCGCTCCAGCACGTTTCCTTTGGTATCCAGTCGCATATAAGTGTAATTCGTAGGCTGCGGGTCGGCTACTTTGCCTACACCATAGCCGCCGCCCTGCGGTGCAAAAACAACCACCCAATCGCGCGGGTTATCGTCATTGTCCAGTTCAGAATCGTCGTCATCCAACGGGCCAGAATAAACAGGCGCGTTGGGGTATTTAAAATCAATACTGCCAACCGTTTTAATGTTAACGTTATTATCGCAGCTCAATATCTGGTAATGCATCATGGAACTGGGCAGGTCGCCTTTGGTATCGGGTTTCCCGGCCATTACCAGCACCGTGCTATCTTCCTTTACCTCGTACGAGCCACCCCTGAAAAAGTATTTATCGCCATCATCCGTAGTTGGTTTTACTTTTTCCAATTGCTTAACCGATTTGCTATAGCCGCCGTTTAACCAAAGATATTTCCAGGTAATCTCCTTTTTGCGGAATACCAGCTTGCCGCTCAAATTGGCCGAAGCGCTAAGGCTATGGCTTATCCGGCTGTCGCCTTTAAAATTAAACCATTTGTAGCGCGTGCGCATCCGCTCAATTTCTTCTTCATCCTTCACCGTATTAATCAAATTGAGTTCCTTATCAAAAGTATAGATCTCGCGTTTTACCTTACGCGCGCTTGAGCGCAGCACGTATACCATATCGAAAGTGCCTTTTGCGCTGTCAATGTAAATGCCACCCAAATAGCCATTTTTAGCTTTACGCGATATATCATAACTTTTCTCGAGCACAGGCAATTGGGCGAAAACCGTTGCCGAACATAGCATCAATACGAGGACTAATGCGGTTAGTAAATTTCTAATTTTCATATCAAAGGGATTTAAGTTTGTGTGTTAAATTGCTTTAACAAACCACGTTAAATCCCTTTAAAATTGTAATACCCGGCATTGGGCATTTTTATGTACGTAGAGGCCGCACCGGTTATAAATAAAAGAATATCAGTTAGTTAAAAAACGATTAGACTGTCTGGATTTGCCTTTTTTGACCCGGAGGGTCTACCCGTTTGTAGAAAAGAACGATGTGAATATATTGCCGCGTAGCGGTTACCCTTAGCTAACATTCCGATTACCAGGCATCTGGTGTAAAGCGTTGATCTCTGCCGATAAGTTACCGATGCAGCACAAGGGTAGCCGCCACGCGGCAATATTGTGGGGTTGGATTGGACGCTACAAAGGGCTACACCCTCCGGGTCAGAAAAGCAGGTTCAAATAATCTTCCGCTCATAAGCGTATTTCAGCAAGCCGACAACGGAGGTGGTATTCGTTTTATGCAGAATATTTTTGCGGTGGGTTTCGACAGTGCGTTCGCTGATGAATAACTTCTCGGCAATTTCGCGGGTGGTTAAATCTTTCTCAATCATCCGGATAATCTCAATCTCCCTGTCTGTCAACCGGGCCTCTTCCTGGTTGCGCTTAAACGATTTCATCAGCTGCAGGGTAATTTCCTGCCCGAAGTAATTTTGCCCTGAAGCTATTTTGGTTAGCGCTTCAATCAGTTCTTTTTTGCCAGAGTTTTTGAGGATGTATCCCGAAATCCCGGCATCAATCATTTCGGCAATCTTTATTTTAATCAGAAACAGTACCAAAAGGCGTTACCTTATTATT
>JABDBM010000181.1 GCA_013288685.1 Bacteroidota bacterium
ACCTGGGCATGGGTTCATTCTACTTTTTACCCCAAGAAGGAAAAACTTACAAAGCTGTTGTCACTTTTGCCAATGGTACCGAAAACACTGCTGACTTGCCAGTTGCTGAGGATAAAGGCATGGTGCTGGCGGTGGACAATCGCCAGGCCGATACTTTTTATGCCGGTATTTTTGCCAATAAGGTCTATTTTGAAGAGAACAAAGGAGAAACGATTAGCCTGGTTATTTACTCGGGCGGCGAAACTTCTGTGGTAAACAGCAGTCTCGATAATCCCCAACTGATTGTGCATTTGCCCAAAAGCGCCCTTAAAACCGGTGTTGCACAGATTACCCTTTTTAATTCGAAAGGCGAACCGCTGAACGAACGGCTGGCATTTATTCAATCGCCCGGCAATCAGTTAAATATGAGGGTTCAAAGTAATAAACCATCCTACAAACCAAGGGAAAACGTAAAGCTTGATATCGCTTCTGCATTTAAGGATGGTGCAGCGCCCGGCCATTTTTCGCTTTCCGTTGTTAATGAGGGTAAAGTGCCTGTTGATGAGAATGATGAAACCACCATCCTCAGCTATTTGCTGCTCAGTTCTGATCTGAAGGGTGCTGTTGAGCAACCCAATTTTTATTTTACCGATACCACAGCTTATGGCCGCAATAGTTTGGATATCCTGATGCTTACCCAGGGCTACCGTCGTTTTAGCTGGAAACAGGTGCTGGCAAACAATTATCCGCCCTTAGCTTTTCAACCCGAAAAAGGTTTGGAAATTAACGGGCAGGTAACAGGCCTGTTTGGCAAAGCATTGGCAAAAGGCGTAATCAGTTTAATACCACAACCATCAGGGCCAGTATTAACAGCGACGACAGATGGCAAGGGGCTATTTAAATTTCAGAACCTGGCTTTTACCGATTCGGCACATTTTGTGTTGAGTGCAGTAAATGCCAAAGGACGAAACTCCACCAAAATAATATGGTTTGAGGACAAGCCGGAACCTGTAGCTCCGGTAAATCAATCACCAAAACCAGTAATTACCGATAGTACTATGGCTGCATACATCAGCAATGATAAACTGGAACAAAGCGAGCTGATAAAATACGGGCACCTAAAAGGCATAAGCCTTAAACAGGTAACCATAAAAGACAAAAAACGGGATGACCAATACCGCACCCAAAGCTTGATAGGCGCAGGTCATGCTGATGTGGTAATGCATGCCGATGAAATTGAACGGATAGGCGGGCCGCTTGTAAACAGTTTGGAAGGCAGGCTGCACAGCGTTGGGTTTGTTAACGGTGTTGCCTACTTACGATCGCCACCGGGGGATGGCCCAATGATGGTATTTGTAGATGGCGCTGAAATGTCGCCTTTGGGGGGCAGCCCTTTTGATATTAATATGATTCCGTCATCGCAAGTAGAAACCATTGAAGTATTAAAAGCGGGCAATGCCAGCATTTATGGCGAAGGAGCCAATAATGGCGTGTTAATTATTACTACAAAACAAGGCGGTGGCCGGAGTATTAAAGATGTTGCCGCAATTGGCGTGCTCCCTGTTACGGCGATGGGATTTTATAAAGCCCGGGAGTTTTATTCGCCAAAGTATACGTCAGCTACAGTAAACAGCCAGCAGCGCGATTTCCGATCAACCCTATTTTGGAAACCAGAGTTGGTGACGGATGAAAATGGCCGGGCGTCAATTGCATACTATAATGCTGATGCTGCGGGAACTTATAAGGTTATAGTTGAAGGCATTGACAACGACGGCCATTTGGGGAGGGTGGTGTATCGGTATGTGGTGGCAAATTAGTCCGAAAAGTCGAAAAAGCCCGCAAGAAGCTATATTGGCCGGCCGGAGAGCCATATCGTCTGTTCAGTCTTTCGGACTTTCCTGACTCACCTCTACTTTTCTTATCAAATAAACGCTATCAAGCACCTTATACCTCGTGGCCCGGTTGATAAATGGCGGTAGAATATTTTCCCTGCTGTAGTTGATAAACGACTGGATGACTTTAAAACTTGTATGACTTTGCTTTAACACATCCATTGACTGCTGGCTAACATAAAATGCCGAAGCCTGGGTTGGCCTAAAACTATTAAATTCTTCAATGGGTATCAGGTCAACCTGTTTTCTGCAATAAAACTGGAAGATATTATTTTCGGACTTTAGGGTATAGATGTGAAACTGGCTAAACGCCGGATGGTTAACGTATTGGGCAGCGGCTATTTGTCCGCGATAGGGTACAATCTCGTTATAAAAAATAGTATTTAAATAAAACCCGGCAAACAGCGCCGCAACACAATTTAAAAAGAAAACCTTTTTGCGGACCTCTTTAATATTGGTGATCACCATCAATATCAACACACCAAATAATATACAATCTACCGCGAAGAAGATATCATTAACGGGTTTGAGGTAAAAATTAAGCAGCACCACCGCTACCGGCAATAAAATCACAAATATCCACTGCACTATCAGCCTAAACATTGTGCCGAATGCGGGTAACTGATTATAACAAAATGGGGCTGTAATAATAGCAAACAACGGAAAAACGGCGTTGGTGTAAAAAGGCAACTGAAAGCGCGAAAGGGAAAACAACGCGAGCAACAGCAAACCGCCGGTTAAGGTATAATATTCGTTAAGCTTAACACGCCCAATTAGCTTTTGTACGTTTTTAAAAACAGCGTAGTAAAATAGCAGGCACCAGGGCGCAAAAGCCCAAAGCAAGGTATGCAAGTAAAAAAATACGCTTCCCCCAGCCTTGCGGTTAATGGGGCCATTGTTTACAAAGCGGCCAAACTGGCTATCCCACAAAAACCACTTAATACCCGATACCCCATGCGCACCAAAAACAGTTTTTTCGGGGTGGAGATCAAATTGCCGGTATAGTGCGTAAAACTCGGGCAGAGTGAATATAAAAGTGATTATCCACAACAAAATCCACTTAAATTGAAAAAGGGTTTTAAGCTTTTTTTGAAATAACAGCTGCCCCAGCAAACTGCCGTAGATGGCCACTATCACAAATATCCCCTTCGTCATGATTGCACACGCGGTTAATAATGCCGCGAGCAACATTTGGGACAAGGTAAAGCGTTCTTCGAGGCGGGCTATATGATAAATACTGCCGGTTATCAGCGCCATCAGGTAGGGCTCGGCGCGCACATCGGTGTTTGATAGCATGGTATGTTGCGCGGTCATTACTATCAGCACAGCAACAGCGGCTACCTCCCAGTCGTAATATTTACGGGTAAAGAGCCAGGTATAAACCAGGCTTAATATAAAAAACAACAATGCAGGCAAACGGTAGGCCCATGCACTAACGCCAAACACTTTGAAGCTTATCATAACGGCCCAAAAGGGGAAATGCGGCTTATCAAGCCAATCGCTATTGTAGGTGTACAGCTCCCAAAAGCTATTTTTTTGAACCATTAACTTTGCGATAGAAGCGTACAGGCCCTGGTCGTCGGTAAAAAATTTAATATTAATACCGGTAAATGTAACCGCAAGCGCCAGCACAAACAGTAAAAGATAAAATATTTTGCTGGTATCCTTCATTAAGGTGATTCGGGGGCGGGGTAGCATAAATGTGCGCAAATATAAGTCTTATGCATTAAGAACTGTTGCTGTGCACAAGAAAACTATAAAAAAACCCCATGCCATAAAGGCATGAGGCCAAAATCACAACAATTGTTTAACCTCTCGGTCAATTCCTAACTGCAATATGATTTCAATTATATAACCATAAGAGTGACTATTGGTTTTATTTATTTATAGATGCCTCCGCCTTTTTTAACATGGTTACTATTTCTTCCAGTTTCATAGGCTTAGCTATGTACTCGTCCATGCCGGCACGAATGCAAATTTCCCTATCTTCCGACATGGCATTAGCCGTCATGGCAATTATAAATGGTTGTGGCCACCGCCGGGTACGAATGGCGGCTGTTGCCTCCAATCCATCAATTTCGGGCATTTGGATATCCATTAATATCACATCGAATGGCTTTTCTTCCAGCTTTTCTAATACTTCGGCACCGTTTTGCACCAACTCGGGCTGGTAACCTAATTTATTCAGCACACGCTGTATCAATTTTTGGTTAATCGCATTATCCTCAGCAATTAATATTGTTAATGGAAATTGCTGTGCAAACTCGTACGTTAGAATGTGCTTTGGTTTTTCGTCACTTACAAAATTATCTTCCTGCCCGGCAGTAATTGCCCGTTGAATACTGTTACATAAATGGTGCTGCTTAACCGGCTTGGTTAATATGGCTGCGAATAAACCGG
The DNA here is from genome assembly GCA_013288685.1 of Bacteroidota bacterium. Lineage (GTDB taxonomy): Bacteria > Bacteroidota > Bacteroidia > Sphingobacteriales > Sphingobacteriaceae > Mucilaginibacter. The sequence continues at coordinate 4,272 of JABDBM010000181.1, forward strand.
GATATTTCTTTTTATTTTCATCGCCAATAGAACTTAACATAATAACCGGCAGATCCTTGTTTTTTAATTTAACCGCTTTGGTAAAACTTACACCGTCCATCCCCGGCATTTCCATATCAGTTATCACTAATTGAAAGTTCTTATCCTCCGATAAAATATTCAACGCCTCGCGTCCCGAAGTTGCGGTTACCGATGTAAGCTTCCAATGTTCCAGCTGTGTTTTTAATATGGTTAAATTGGTTTGGTTATCATCAACAATTAGCGCCCGCTTGCCGGTAAGGCCGCCTGTATCGCATATCAGCGGCGTTGGATTAAGGGTTTTACTGATGCCGGTTTTTATGGTAAATTGAAAAACGGAGCCTTCACCAAATACGCTTTGGGCGGATATCTCGCCCCCCATCAGGTTTACCAACCGTTCGCTTATCACCAGTCCCAAACCGGTGCCGCCATATTTGCGGGTGGTCGACGAATCAACCTGGCTAAACGCTTTAAACAAACCTGACAGTTTCTCTTTGGTTATGCCAATGCCGG
>JABDBM010000182.1 GCA_013288685.1 Bacteroidota bacterium
AAAACTCAATAAATATTTGGGGTACGATTTTAACACGGTTGAATTTGCCATCCGTAATGGCGTACCTTATGCCATTGATTTTTGCAACCCTGCCCCCGATGCCGAAGTAACCAGCGTTGGCCAGGAAAACTTTGAATGGGTGGTTGAAACTGCCGCCGACTACGCCATTGAACGCGCCAAAAAACAAAAGCCCGATATGGATAACCTAACCTGGGGCGAGTTTGTAAAAACAGGCGCCGCTGGCGAACATCTGCTATCATCAGAGAAAAAGGTTGAAAAGAAAGCGGATAAAAAAGAAGCCAGTGAGGGTAAGATTGAGCACGATGTATTAGCAGAAGGGACGATAAAGGAAAAAGTTGCAAAGGCTAAAAAGCCCGAAAAGAAAATAATTTTATAATGCTTGAAAAATGAACGAATTTACCTTAGGTGTTGAAGAAGAATTTATGGTGATTGACCCTGTGAGCAGGGAGTTAAAATCGCATGAGCAAAAAATTGTAGACAGCGCCCAAAAAATACACGAGGACCAGGTGAAGGCCGAAATGCACCAGGCCGTGGTAGAAGTGGGCACCCATATTTGCCGCAACACCACCGAAGCCCGCAAAGAGGTAGGCAAACTACGCAGCACCGTTGCCCAATTGGCCGGCGATATTGGCCTGCGCATTGGCGCTTCCGGTACCCACCCATTTTCGCACTGGCAAACGCAATTGATAACGGACCATCCCCGCTATTTCGAAATTGTTGACGAATTACAGGAAGCCGCCCGTTCAAACCTTATTTTTGGTTTGCATGTGCATGTAGGCATTCAGTCGCGCAATATGGCTATTCATATTGCCAACCAGGCGAGGTACTTTTTGCCGCACGTATATGCGCTTTCAACCAATTCGCCATTTTGGGAGGGGCGTAATACGGGTTATAAATCGTTCCGTACCAAGGTTTTTGATAAATTTCCGCGGACAGGTATCCCTGATTTTTTTAACAGCATTGAAGATTATGATAATTATGTAAAACTGCTGGTAAAAACCAATTGTATTGATAACGCCAAAAAAATATGGTGGGATATCCGCGTACACCCCTTTTTCGAAACCATTGAGTTCCGGATATGTGATTGCCCCATGCTGGTTGATGAAACCATGGTGTTTACCGCCCTTTTTCAGGCTATTTGCGCCAAGCTTTACAAATTAAGGCTGCAAAATATGGAATTCATCACCTATAACCGTGCCCTCATTAATGAAAACAAATGGCGGGCCGCACGCTATGGAATTGACGGTAAAATGATTGATTTTGGCAAGGAAACCGAAGTAAATACCCGCGCCCTGATACTGGAACTGCTGGACTTTGTGGATGACGTTGTCGACGACCTGGGCTGCCGCGACGACTTGCAATATGTACACAAAATACTGGAACACGGCACCGGTGCCGACAGGCAGTTAGCAGTTTACCAACAAAATAATAACTTTGCGGATGTTGTTGATTATATTACATCACAAACGTTAAAAGGAATTTAGGTAAACATGACACAAACAGACAAGAAGCCGGTGCGGGTAGCTATATTAGATTTGTACGATGGAATAGCAAACGAGGGAATGCGCGGCTTCCGCGAAATATTGGAGCGTTACAAGGTTAAAAACAATTTGGATTTAACTTATGAAGTTTTTGACGTGCGCCGAAAAGTGGAAGTGCCCGGTACCGATTTTGATATTTATATCAACAGCGGCGGTCCCGGCAGCCCTATTGATAGCGAAGGCTCGGAATGGGAAAAAAAATATTTCCAACTGATTGATAAGCTGGAAGATCATAACTTATCTAACACTTCGCAAAAAAAATACGGCTTTTTTGTTTGCCATTCCTTTCAGTTAATGTGCCGTAAATACCAGCTGGGTGATATTAACATGCGCCGCTCGGCATCGTTCGGGGTATTGCCTGTGAATAAAACCCATGCCGCAGCAAACGAGCCTGTGTTTGAAGGGCTTGACGACCCGTTTTATGCCGTTGATTCGCGCCTGTGGCAGGTAATTAACCCTAATGAAAAGAAGTTTACCGACTTGGGAATGCAATTGCTGGCTATCGAAAAAGAACGTCCGCATGTTGACTTGCCCCGCGCCATGATGGCCATCCGCTACAGCGACTACTTTTTTGCCACCCAGTTTCACCCCGAGGCCGATGCTGTTGGAGTGAAATCGCTATTATTAAAAGAAGAAAAGAAGCAGGAGGTTGTAAGTGAACACGGCCTGGATAAATACAACGAAATGGTAGAACGCCTGGACGATCCGGATAAAATTACGCTTACCCAAAACACCATGATTCCCAACTTTTTGGATCAGGCGGTGTTGAGTTTGCAGGAGATATAACCATCCCTTTGTCATTGCGAGGAACGAAGCAATCTCGTCGCTATGCATAGTTCAGAGATTGCTTCGTTCCTCGCAATGAAAAAAGGAAATGACTATATTTGAATATGGGACAGTTGGAACAATACATAGAGCTTATTTTGCCGGTTTTAAAGAGCCACTTTGTTAAGCGTGCTGCTATATTCGGCTCCCTGGCAAAAGGTGAGTTAAATAACGACAGCGATATTGATTTGCTTATAGAGCCGGCTACAGGTTTTACTATTTTTAAAATGCTGCAACTGGAAGAAGAAATTTCTGAATTAGTAAAACGCAAAGTGGATTTGGTAGAGTATAGTGCATTAAAACCCACTATCCGCAATGAAGTACTTTTATCAGCAATTACTATTTTATGAGCCGTTCAGATCAGGTTTATATACAAGATATTCTTGACTCGATCGAGTTCATACTTAAATACATCGAAAATAAAACAGAATTAGAATTTTTAAATGATTCGATGCTTCAGGATGCTGTTATAAGAAGGTTTGAAATTATAGGTGAGGCTGCAACTAAAATATCGGATACGGTTAAAGATCAAAACCCGGGTGTGCAATGGCGCTTGATGAAAGCCATGAGAAACAAGCTTATTCATGAATATTTTGGCGTTTCGGCTGTCACTATCTACTCGACAATTCATCTCGATCTTCCAATTTTGAAGCAACAATTAAGCAGTTTGATTATTTAAAACAAATTGTAATTTAGAATGAATCCACCCGCCCGAAAAACATACAACGCCAACTTCACTGCCGAAAAATACAGGCAGTTTATAAGCGATTTAAATGCCGGTTTGCGCAACCCCATAGCTTTCCGAGTGGCCGAAACGCCTGTTTTTTTAACGGATGATTTTCGTGACAAACTCATCCAAGCAGGCGATGATATCATCAACACCATTATTGAACCTGGTTTTAAACAGCTAACCGAAAGAGCAATCCCCGAAAAATGGCGGGTGGCTAACGAAAACGATCACCCTCATTTTCTCGCACTCGATTTTGGGGTTTGTAAAGATACAGAGGGCAACATCGTGCCCAAACTTATCGAATTACAAGGCTTTCCTTCGTTGTATGGGTTTCAATTGCACCTGGCTGATGCGTTTAAACATAATTTTGATATTAGCGAAGATTGGACCATCCACTTCAATCGTTTGGATAAAACAAGCTATATCAACCTGCTCAAAAAAACCATCGTTGGCGATTATCAGCCTGATGAAGTGGTGCTGATGGACGTTAACGCTCCTGAGCAAAAAACGGCGGTCGATTTTTATCTTACACAAAAATATATCGGTACGCCTGTAGTTTCATTGAGCGATTTAGAGCAGGAGGGTAACAAGCTTTTTTATCGCCAAAACGGCGATAAAAAACAAATTAAACGCATTTACAACCGTTTAATTTTTGATGAAATTGAGGGCGACCCCGATATTTTCAGCAAGGTAGTTGATATCCGCCAGCCGCTGGATGTGGAATGGATAACGCATCCCAACTGGTTTTATCGCGTAAGTAAATTCACCATGCCCTTTTTAAAGGGCGATTACATCCCGAAAACACAGTTTTTACACCAGCTTACCGAAATTCCCGCCGATTTGGAAAACTACGTACTAAAACCGCTGTTTTCCTTTGCGGGACAGGGGGTTATTATTGACGTTTCAAAACAGGACATCGAAAACATAAAAGACCCCGAAAATTGGATATTACAACAAAAGGTAAACTACGAACCGGTAGTACAGGCCCCAGATGGCGGTGTAAAGGTGGAAATAAGGCTGCTATACCTGTGGCCCAATGGCGATGAAAAACCAACCCTGGCAATAAACCTGGCCCGCCTGAGCCGCGGAAAAATGATAGGCGTGCGCTACAACCAGGATTTTGATTGGGTAGGCGGAACGGTGGCGTTCATGAGGAAAGACGTAAGACCATAAGAATCAAGAGCCAAGATTAACAGGTGTAAGAAAAAGACTTGAGAATGTCATTTTCTTCTTGATTCTTGCCTGTAACAGTCTTTCCTCTGTTTTTAAACTAAATACTATTTCGCTTGTCTGTACGTATATATATAATTTGTATTAAATTTGTGACGTGAATATCCAGACTATAATAATCGCCCTGCTGTTTGCCGCCGCCGTATTTTACGTTGGCCGGATGGTTTATAAAAATTTGTTCACAAAAAAAAGCTGTGGACACAATTGTAAA
>JABDBM010000183.1:0-606 GCA_013288685.1 Bacteroidota bacterium
GAAGACAAAAATGTAATAGTAAAAGTTAGCGATAATGGCCCGGGCATCCCGATGGAAATATTGGCTACGCTGTTTGATCCTTTTGTTACCAGGAATAAAAGTAACGGCACCGGCCTCGGGCTGGCCATTGTTAAACAATATGTGAATGCACATCAGGGCGAAATTTTGGTGACGAATGACGGAGGTGCGGTATTTACCATTGTACTGCCTTTGTGAGTTCGGAAGCAAGACTTAAAGAATCAAGAAGCAGGATTCAGGATAGAAAAAAGATAATAAATATCATTATTGCGAGGTACTAAGCAGTGACGATATTGGCTTTTTTCGTTTTGATTCTTACCTCTTGATTTCTTGGCTCTATAAATAATTAATCATTATGGATGTTGTTTTAAAAGACAATGCGGAAATGCCGGCAACGGGTGCCGGGCACCGCCGTGTTAATGTGGGCGATTTAACTGAGGATTTGAGAAAATACCGGGCGTTAATTGCCGCCTCGAACACCGGGGCATGGCAGTATTTTCCAGGCACGGGTTTTTTCGATTGCAACAGCATTTATTTCTCTATGTTGGGGCGCGATATTGAGCATTATACCATAGAGGGTAAGGAAAA
>JABDBM010000183.1:616-4255 GCA_013288685.1 Bacteroidota bacterium
GAAAACCTGTTTCGCAACATGATAGACCTTATTCACCCTGATGACCTGGAGGCGGCAGCAACCAAATTTAAAGCTTATTTAACCCATCCGGCCGGCATGTACGAAAATTTTTTCAGGATGAGCCACGCTGATGGGGACTATGTTTGGATATGCTCAAGGGGTGGGTTTTTTACCGATGAAGATACTGGCATCCGCAGCCTGATAGGTACCAATATTGATATCACCCGGCAAAAACAGGCCGAAGAAGATATAATGCGCGAACGAATACTATTGCGCACATTAGTGGATAACCTGCCCGATACTATTTATGTAAAAGATGGTGAAGGCCGCAAGATAATGGCCAATAAACAAGATGTACAAACTATTGGTGCGGAATCTGAATCCGATGTTCTTGGCAAAACCGACCTGGAGCTTTATCCCGGTGAAGTAGGGAAGCGTGGTTACACAAATGATATGGAAGTTTTGCATTCGGGCGAGCCTTTTTATAATAAGGAGGAAGCTTTTTATGATAAGAATGGCAACCAGCATTGGCTATCAACATCAAAAGTGCCGGTTTTTGATGAGGATGGCAAGATAACCCGTATTTTGGGTATCGGTCACGATGTCACCGAAAGGAAGCGTTCTGAAGAGGCTCTTAATAATTTAAACCGGGAACTGAATGCGCAGTCGGCAGAGCTAAGCAAGCAGGCCGATGAGTTAAAGCTATTAAACGGGCAGCTGATTAAGCAAAAAGAGCAGGAAATGGAGAAAGCCATTGCCCAGGGCAAATTCGAGATAGCATCAGAGGTATTACACGATATTGGCAACGCACTGGTAGGCTTTGGCTCGCACTTAACCCGCATAAACAGGGTGGTCGAAAAAAATAACCTGGATGCCGTTAAAAACTTAAACCTGTTCCTGAAAAAAACACAGGAACAAATAGGCAGCGCTATAGGAGCAGATAAAGCCGCAGCGTTGGTTGCTATTTCTGACAGCCTTACCCATACACAAACCGAGAATCAGAAAGAGGTTGCCACGTCAATAGGCGAATTGTTAAATATTGTGTCGCATATAAAAGAGATACTGAACATACAGCGGCAGTTTGTACGCGGCCACGGTGGCGGGCACGAACGAAAACCGGTAAATATTGAACATATTATTGATGATTGCCGCTCTATGCTGTTTGCTGCGCTCGAAAAAAAGGAAGTAAAGCTGCATGTAAACATCCACCCCGGCAATCATATTATAAAAGGCGATCATACCAAACTGATGCAGGTGATTTTAAACATCCTGAAAAATAGTGTTGAAGCCATCCCTTTTGAAAAAGAAGAAAAACTAATTGCTATTTCGCTGGAAACAACCGACGAATTTATACAACTACAAATTACCGACAATGGCCATGGCTTTGATGCAGAAACAAGAAGCCGTTTTTTTGAACGGGGTTTTACTACTAAAAAAAGCGGAACAGGCCTGGGGCTGTACAATTGTAAATCGATTGTTGAAAGCCATACCGGATCTTTTGACATTGTTAGCGATGGGCCGGGCTTAGGTGCGGTAACTACTATCAAGTTTAGGATATGAGGGGTGAAGAGTTCATGGTTGATGGTTCATAGCCGGAAAGAATGTAGAAGGCGAAATGACTTTGCCTTCCGGAGTACCTATTCACGGGTACAAAATGCAATAGGGCAAAACAAAAAAGGTTCCGGAAATGCCGGAACCTTTTTTGTTTTAATTTTGTTTTTTCAGGAATATTCTTCCGTTGGGCAAATTAATTATTCCATAAAGTTGGGGCTCGAAGGATCTGCAGGCACTTCAACCAAGCCCTTGCGTACGTGCGACTTTTTAATTGAATATCCAAAATAAACAACAAAACCGATAATCAGCCAGCCAAATAACCTGGCCCAGTTTTCCCAACCCTCGCTGGCAATCATACATAAACAGATAATTGCACCGAGCGGGCATACAATTTTATACCATGGAGTTTTGAATGGCCGTACCAAACCCGGATCTGTTCTGCGTAAAATAAATATACCAAAACAAACCAGCACAAAAGCAAACAGTGTTCCTATACTCACCATATCACCCACAATCCTATCGGGAATAAAACCGGCAAATAACGAAACAAACCCAAAGAACAACCATTGCGATTTATAAGGAGTGCGGAATTTGGGATGTAGTTTAGAAAATATTGGAGGGATAAGTCCGTCGGTACTCATGGTGTAGAATACGCGGGTTTGCCCCATCAGCATCACCAGGATTACCGAAGAAAAACCAGCCAGAATAGCAACTGTAACGAAGTTGGCCAACCATCCATAGCCCGGCATAGACGCTTTAATGGCATAGGTAACCGAAGCTTCCTTGCCTTGTATTAAAAAGTCTTTAAATGATACCAAACCGGTTAAAACATGCGAAAACAGGATGTACAATAGCGTACAAAAAGCCAGCGAAATAAGGATGCCTTTTGGCATATCTTTTTGTGGGTTCTTCGCCTCCTGGGCCGCAGTTGAAACCGCATCGAAACCAATAAAGGCAAAAAATACCACACTTGCACCGCGCAGCACACCGAGCCATCCGTGATTGAAAGTATCAGCATAATTAACGGTACCGGTACTTACTTTAACAATTCCTGCATCAGCAGGTATCATATAAGGTGTGTGAAACATTGGGTTTATATAATGCCAGCCCAAACCGATAATCATTAATACGATGGCAACCTTAATAATAACGATAATGTTATTAACGATTGCCGACTCGGCCATACCGCGTATCAGCAATAATGTCAGCATTAAAATAATAAAAATAGCCGGAAGATTAACGATGCCGCGGGTTCCAAATTCGGCTGCATACATTCCGGTGTGCAGATTTGATGTTTCGAAAGGTGCATGCGACAACGCGTATGGTATATGAACGCCGAAAAACGTATTTAAAAATTCGTTGAAATATTGCGCCCAGCCAATAGATACCGTTGCCGCACCTAAGGCATATTCCAACACCAAATCCCAACCGATTATCCAGGCCACAAATTCGCCCATTGTAGCGTAAGAGTAAGTATAGGCCGAACCTGCATTAGGAATCGTGCTGGCAAATTCAGCATAGCAGAAACCTGCAAGTGCGCAACCAGACGCAGCTATAAGGAATGAAATAGTAACGGCCGGACCAGCATGTTCGCCAGCTGCTGCGGCAGTTCTTACAAATATACCTGCACCTATAATGGCGCCAATTCCCAACGCTATCAGCGATCCTAAACCCAGGGTGCGCTTCAGCGTTTTCTCCGTCTCTTTTGCGGCAGCCATTAACTGCGCAATTGGTTTTTTAATAAATAACTTCATTTTAAAATATCAGTTTTAAACAATCAGATCAGTTGCTCCAAACGTACTTAAATTTATTGAAAACGTAAAGTGCATTATATAAGTCGTTGGTCATTTGTATGGCTTCACTAAGTTATTGATTTTGGGGATGTAATGAGGCTTCGTTGATGGCGGCAACACCAACAAGAGCGGGGCTTAAACAATGACAGAATGACCAACAAGGCGAAGCAAAATCACCAAATAGCTATTTAGGCTTTGCAACCACATAGGTTTTACGGCAGAACCCACAGTAATACTTTCTGATTTGCAGAAACGAAAGTAAATATTTACCAAACCATCCTCTGTGCTTTTT
>JABDBM010000183.1:4265-4357 GCA_013288685.1 Bacteroidota bacterium
GCATGAAGGGCAAAAATTAATATACCTAAATTTAACAACTGTTTTCAAGACCAGAACCCCATTTTGTGATATTGATATTATTGCAGCAAACT
>JABDBM010000184.1:0-71 GCA_013288685.1 Bacteroidota bacterium
TTCCAGATTCGAGGTAACCGATAGTTTATTAAAAAGCCTTTTAATTGATACGGTTAAGGAAGCTAATGCCC
>JABDBM010000184.1:81-4334 GCA_013288685.1 Bacteroidota bacterium
ATGGTTAGCGGCGTGGCAGAGGATGTACACGTACAGTTGGGCGATGTGGTACAAAAAGGCCAAACCCTGGCTATTTTAAAAAGTGCTGAAATGGCCGCTTTTACCAAAGATTATATTTCGTCGGAGGCTGATGTTAAAAGTGCCAAGCGTACGCTTGAATCTACCCAGGATATGTACAAAAGCGGCCTGGCATCGCAAAAGGAGTTGGAGCAGGCGCAATCCGACTATCAAAAGGCTATTGCCGAGGGCAAGCGTGCCAGCGCAGTAGTTGGGATAAACAAAAGCAACGGCGAAGGCTATCAAGTTAAAACACCATTAACAGGTTTTGTAGTAGAGAAGAACCTGACTGACAACACCCAGGTAAGGGCTGATAATAGTCAAAACCTGTTTACTATAGCCAATCTTTCAACCGTATATGTGCTGGTGAATGTGTATGAATCAGACATTGCCAAAATACAAACCGGAGACCCGGTAAAGATCACAACCCTATCCTATCCTGATAAAGTATTTGATGGCAAAATTGACAAGATAGATAACATGCTTGATCCGGACAATAAGGTAATGCATGCACGGATAAAGATTGAAAACCCCGGTAATTTGCTAAAGCCGGGCATGTTTGCAAACGTGCTGATCAAAGCAAAATCGGGCGAGAATTTGCCCGAGGTCAGCTCAAACGCATTGGTTTTTGATAATGATAAAAACTATGTAATTGTAGTTGATGGCAAAGCAAAAGTACACATACAAGCGGTGGGTATAGCCAAAACCGTAGAGGACAGGGCGTACATCCGCACCGGCTTAAAACCCGGCGACCGGGTGATTGCGTCGAGGCAGGTGTATTTATATGAATCGTTAAAATGATTTACGAATTACGATTTCGGAAAATTCACAAATCAAAACTAACCAAATCCGAAATCGTAAATCGTAATTCCAAAATGAAAAAACCCCTATTATATATATAGAATAACGCTCAATTCGTCCGCCAGTTGGCGGACGAATTATTAAACAGACACATGAACCGTTTTATAAAGAACATTCTTTCATTCGCATTAAAAAATAGGTTTTTCATATTTTTTGTAACCGCCCTCCTGGCAGTTGCAGGTTATATCAGTTTTAAAACCATCAGTATCGATGCCTTTCCTGATGTTACCAATACTTCTGTTACTATAATTACCCAATGGCCTGGCAGAAGCGCCGAAGAGGTAGAAAAATTTGTTACACGCCCTATTGAAATAGCCATGAACCCTGCCGAGCGAAAAACCAGTATACGGTCTTCCTCGCTTTTTGGCCTTTCGGTAGTTAAAATAACTTTTGACGATGATGTTGATTATGCCACCGCGCGCCTGCAAACTAACAACCACCTGGGCGATGCTGATTTGCCTGACGGAGTAAACCCCGCCGTTGAACCACCTTACGGCCCCACCGGCGAAATTTACCGCTTTACCTTAACCAGTAACCGGCGTTCGCCCCGCGAACTAAAAACTATTGAAGACTGGATAGTGGAGCGCGAAATTCGAGCTGTACCCGGTATTGCCGATGTAAACAGTTTTGGCGGCGAGGTAAAAACTTACCAGATAACTATCGACCCGGAGAAGGCGGTGCAGTATAACGTTACACCGTTACAGCTATATGATGCCGTATCAAAAAGCAATGTAAACGTAGGTGGCGATGTTATTGACCAGGCCGGCCAGGCCTATGTGGTGAGAGGAATTGGACTCCTCAATAATATCAGCGAGATAAAAAATATTGTTATTAATAACATAAAAGGTACCCCTATCTATGTAAAAACAATAGCCGAAGTTACCGAATCGGCATTGCCGAGACTGGGCCAGGTTGGCCGGGATAAAGATCCGGATGTGATTGAAGGCATTGTTGTAATGCGTAAGGGCGAAAACCCCAGCCAGGTACTGAAAGATTTAAAACTAAAAATTGCCGAGCTAAATAATTCCATATTGCCGGATGATGTAAAACTAAAAACGTTTTATGACCGTGCCAATCTTGTTGACTTTGCCACCCATACTGTATTGCATAATATGGCCGAGGGTATCATCCTGGTAACAGTTATTGTTTTCCTGTTTATGGCCGACTGGCGCACTACTCTTATTGTATCACTCATTATCCCTTTGGCACTACTGTTTGCCTTTATTTGTTTGAAATTGAAAGGAATGTCGGCCAATTTATTATCCATGGGAGCTATCGATTTCGGGATAATTATTGACGGGGCGGTGGTAATGGTGGAAGGGATTTTCGTGGTGCTTGATCATAAGGCCAAAGAGGTTGGGATGGCCAATTTTAATAAAATGAGCAAGCTGGGTTTGATTAAACAAGCCTGTTTAGTTAACGGCAAGGGTATCTTTTTTGCCAAGTTGATTATCATTACCGGCTTGCTGCCCATATTCAGTTTTCAAAAGGTTGAAGGCAAAATGTTCTCGCCGCTGGCCTGGACACTCGGCTTCGCCCTGTTGGGTGCGGTTATTTTAACGTTTACTTTTGTACCGGCAATAGCAAGTATTCTGCTAAAAAAGGATGTTAAGGAACGGCACAATATTTTTGTGGAATTCATAACCACCCAGGCCATGAAATTTTACAGCTTTTGCTTCAAGGCGCGCAAAATAGTATTCCCAATTGCGATTATAGCGCTGGTGTTAAGCATTGCCAGTTTTAAGCTTTTAGGCACCGAATTTTTGCCAGAGCTGAACGAAGGAGCTATCTATGTTCGCGCTACCGGCCCATTGAGCATATCGCTCAAAGAATCGGTTAAGCTGGCTAACGAGATGAGGCAGATATTCCTAAGTTTCGATGAAGTAAAACAGGTAATGTCGCAAACCGGCAGGCCAAATGATGGTACCGATGCTACCGGCTTCTACAATATCGAATTCCACGTTGATATTTATCCTCAGGACCAATGGAAGTTAAAAGAAACCAAGGAACAGTTAATTGAGCGCATGCAGCAAAAGCTGAAGTTTTTTCCGGGTGTGGATATTAACTTTTCTCAGCCGATATCGGATAATGTGGAGGAAGCCGTATCAGGTGTAAAAGGCTCCATTGTAGTAAAACTGTTTGGCGACGATTACAAATACATCGAAAATCGTGAAGATAGCATCCTGAACATTTTAAAAGGTGTAAAAGGTATCGAAGACCTTGGCATACTGCATAACGTTGGGCAGCCAGAGTTGCAGATTGACCTTAACCAGGAGGAAATGGCGCAATACGGTGTTACAGCAGCCGACGCCAATGCCGTAATTGAGATGGCCATTGGCGGTAAAGCAGCCACACAGATATACGAGGGCGAACGCAAATTCGACCTGCGCATACGATATCCCGAGGATTTCAGGAATAACGAGCTATCCATAGGTGATTTGCGCGTTCCTACACTGGGCGGCAATACTGTACCCTTGCGCGAAATTGCCTCGATTAAAAAAATTACGGGCATCAGTATGATTTACCGCGATGACCACCATCGTTATGGCGCTATCAAATTTTCCATTCGCGGCCGGGATATGGGCAGCACGGTTAAGGAAGCCCAGGACAAAGTAAATGACCAAATTAAGCTGCCCAAAGGATATTCGTTAAAATGGGCCGGCGATTTTGAGAACCAGCAGCGCGCCACTAAAAGATTGAGCCAGGTGGTGCCTATCAGTTTGCTTATTATATTCTTTATCCTGTTTATTTTATTTGGCAATTTCCGCGATTCGTTGCTGGTGCTTAATAATGTACCCTTTGCCATAATGGGCGGCATATTGGCGCTGCTGATAACCGGTGTAAACTTTAACATTTCGGCGGGTATCGGTTTTATCGCACTGTTTGGCATTTGCGTACAAAACGGGGTTATCCTGATCAGCAAATTTAAAAGTAACATAACTGCGCTAAAACATCATACCACCTGGTCGTCATTTGCGGTTGCCTTAAAAGATGGCGTTGCCGACCGTTTACGGCCGGTAGTAATGACGGCGCTAATGGCAGCCATCGGGTTGCTGCCGGCTGCTATGTCAAATGGTATAGGCTCCGAGGCATCAAAACCATTAGCCATTGTGGTAATTGGCGGCCTGATAACCAATACCATATTTAACCTGTTCGTATTCCCGATAGTGTTCTTCTGGTCGTACCGCAAACGTGTGGAAAGTGGTATAATAAGCCGAATTTAATTGCCCCTACAAAATACCTTATTTAATACCCCGGTTGCCGAAGGCGGTGTAGCGAAAGCTGCACTGCCGGAAGCGGCTCATTGTTTTTAGGATTTTTCACAAATTGTTTGT
>JABDBM010000185.1:0-3297 GCA_013288685.1 Bacteroidota bacterium
GAATCTTTGCGAGGTCAATACCAGTAAGCGGGCCATTCAGGTGAATATCAAGTAATACCAGTAAGGGTGTTTCTTTCTCAATGATGGTTAATGCTTCAGGAACTGAGCGTGCGATTTTACAAACCTGATAACCTGCTTTTTTAAGTATCAGCTGCAGGAAATTGGCCTCAACAAACTGATCTTCAACAATAAGTAATTTAGCTTTCATCCGGGATGTAAAATATCTAAAGTTAAAGATATTGGCTCACCAATCCTAATCTGCCTGAAGCAAGCATTTCTATTTTCAGCGACTGGTCGTACTATGGTTGCGATATTTCCAAATTTTTGGAAATATCAAAATTTACGATTTAATATAAATATCTCAAACATTTGTATATCAATTATTTAGCATTCAGGCATGAGGATTGATTGGCGATATTTCGTTTCAAAAAAAAATAAAAAATGATCGCCAAAAATTCAGAGGTTCTCCTAAATGAAATGGTCAGAAATGACCAGGCATTCCTGGTAAAACTTGCCAGAAAGCTCACCAACGTGAAAACTAAACGGCAGTTGTTCAATCTGATCAGCCGCGATATAGGGGCATACCTTAATTTTGAATTTGGTACGATATTTTATCTGAACGCAGATCGTGACACTGCTGCGGACTATTTTGGCGGTGAAACCGGATTAGACCCGGAAAATCCATTTATAAACAGGCGAACTTTCAGCGAAACGTCCGACCGTAAAGCACTGGTATTAGTATCTGATACTGCCGGGACCTCCGAATTTGATGAAATTGCAGAGCGTCAGCTCATCAGCGGCTACCTGAAAACAGAAAATGAGTTTTTTGCAAGGAGGGGCTTCATTATTAATTTGACTGACCGCGCTGTGGTTGCTGCCCACTGGGTGATTATACATGAATCAGAACAGGACTTTACCCCGGAAAGGGTCGAATTTCTTCAGATGATCGGCAATATGCTTTGGCTCGTGCTGCTGAATCTGAAAACCGAAGAACTGGTAGTGGAAAGAAACTCGGAACGTGAAACTTTACATTCGCTCAATATCGATTTCGCCTCTATCCGTGCAAAAAGCGATCTTTTAAAAATTATCCGGAATAAACTCAAGAGTTTGTTCGATTTCGGTTACCACTGGCTAACTGTAATCAATGAAGATCATTCATTACTGTCGACATTTTTACAGGATTCATTTCAGAACGCAGAACTGGAACCCTGCTATGAGGATGCGGTGAAGGTGCGGTACCCTGTAAACGACGGTGTGTTTGATAAGGTGATGTTATTAAATGAGCCTCATGTATTTAATCTCGTGCAGCTTAGTGAGCATAGGGAACTGCCCGGATATATGCAGTTGCTGCATGACCACGGTATAAAAAAAAACGGTGATGACCTGCCTTAGGGTCGGTTCAAGAATCATCGGAATATGGACAATATGCCTGCCCGAAAAAAAAGGAAATTCAGGACAGACAGCTAACGCTTATTAAAGGGCTTTGCGACCCCCTTTCTGTTGCGGTTTGCAATATTATGGCTAATGAAGAAATTGCTGAGAGGGAAAAGGAGAAATCCAGGTTGCTGACCTTCAGTAATGCAATCGCATCCGTCCGTGACAAAGGCATTCTGGCGAAAATCATTAAAGAGCGACTTAAAGAATTGTTTGACATCAAAGATTATGTCATTCACACTTTAAGTAACGATAAACAATCCTTTACACCTTTAATTTTTGATCCCGATGCAAACTTTGCCGGTTGCGCAGAATTCAGAAAGCTCATCGGTAAAAACAATACCGTTTACGATGGAATTTTTGATAAAATCCTGGACTCCGATAATCCTGTATTTTTTGATCTCGACACCTGTGCCGAACAGCCGGGCGCACCCGCCTATTTGAACGGGGCAAAGGAAATAGCACTTCACCAGATGGCCGGCGTATCTATCAGGATGGGATCAGAAAACATCGCACTTATGACCTTTATTCATGCTGACTTTGAATCTGTAAAGGAACAAACCCACCTGCTGAAATGCATTCTCTCGCAGATCGGCCTGGGCATTTCAAATATTCTGGCAAA
This sequence comes from Bacteroidota bacterium, assembly GCA_013288685.1. Taxonomy (GTDB): domain Bacteria; phylum Bacteroidota; class Bacteroidia; order Sphingobacteriales; family Sphingobacteriaceae; genus Mucilaginibacter. The sequence continues at coordinate 2,057 of JABDBM010000185.1, forward strand.
TGAAAAAGTCATGCAGCAGTTGAATGAGATTAACAGTTATAAGCAATTACTGGAAGAGGAGAAGATATACCTTAAGGAGGAAATGGAAACCACCCTTAATTACTCGGAGATTGTCGGAGACAGTGCCTTGATGCAGAAAACGTTCCGGCTGGTTTCTCAGGTTGCATCATCCGACAGTACTGTACTGATCCTGGGAGAGACCGGAACCGGAAAAGAACTGATTGCAAGAGCAATTCATAACAGCTCACCAAGGAAAAACAAACTGATGGTGAAGGTAAACTGTGCTGCGATTCCGGCAAACCTTATTGAGTCTGAACTATTCGGTCATGAACGGGGAAGCTTCACCGGTGCAACAGAACGGCGGCTGGGGAAATTTGAACTGGCCAACAACGGGACGCTCTTTCTCGACGAGATTGGCGACATGCCACTGGAATTACAGGTTAAGCTGCTCCGCGCGCTGCAGGAAAAGGAAATAGAACGCGTAGGGGGCAGAAATACCATCAAAGTGAATGTGCGCATCATTGCTGCAACAAACAGGAATTTGGAAAAAGAAATGGCGGAAGGCAGGTTTCGGACAGACCTGTACTACCGCCTGAATATCTTTCCTATAACCGTTCCATCGTTACGGGAACGTAAAGAGGATATACCTGGCCTTGCCCTGTATTTTATCGAGCGTTTCGCAAAAAAAGCCGGTAGGGATATCAATATGCTGAACAATAAAGCACTGCAGGAACTGATCAGCTATAACTGGCCGGGAAACATCCGCGAACTGGAACACCTCATCGAAAGAAGTGTCCTGCTGACCACAGGGGATACGATTAAACAGATACACCTGCCTAATCAGACCGTGCAGCCATCCGCAGTCCTGAATGAAGAGGAATTTATTACAAAAACGTTAGATGAAAATGAACGGGATTTTATATTGAAAACGCTTAAATACTGCAACGGTAAAATCGGAGGTCAGCAGGGCGCAGCAAATCTGCTGGGTGTACCTACGAGTACACTGAATTCAAAGATCAAACGCCTTGGAATACGTAAAGACCATCATTTGTAAAACTCAAAATTAACCGTCTTCCTGAATCTTTAACATTTTACAATACAAGATGAAATATGATGTCACTGAAAACCGCTTCTGTTGCCGCTTTGAGGATCTCTTCTGCAAGCACATTCACTTTGATGGTATTTCTGCCCCCTACGCGTTCTATTTCCTTTTCCTGCAGCGCGCGGAGCAGCTTAACCTG
>JABDBM010000185.1:3307-4313 GCA_013288685.1 Bacteroidota bacterium
ATTTACTATACAATAGTTTACTGATTTATCTAATCATGAAATATAAATTCTGCCTGATTTTGCCTGCACTGGTTTTAACCATCAAATCATTTGCCCAGATCATAACGATCAGAGGAAAGATAGTTGATAAAACCACCCATACCGGCATACCGGGCGCTTCTGTGCTTTCAGGGAACTTCGGAACTTCTGCGGATGAAAATGGAAACTTTGTATTTTATATTCGGCAAACCGCTGTTGAAGAATCTGGGATTACGGCCAGGTGCATCGGCTATCAGACCGTTCACATAACTGATTTTACCGATAACTTTGAACTGTCCATGGAACCTGCACCGAAAGAACTGAAGGAGGTGAGAGTATTAAGCGGTGCGGAAGGCATTGTCCAGAAGGCTTATCGCCAAATAGCTGAAAATTATGTCAGCAGCAGTTTAAATATGATAGGTTTAGAGCATACCATCAATTCGATACGCGACACCTTTGGTTATCAGTATTACTTTACCAGCAAAGCTAAATTGAAGATCTATATGTCTCCTTACGGAACAAGCCCGGTCATATATCAGGTAGGCCTTACTGAAAAACAGCAAAAGGTTGAATGCAATCCGGCCGCTGCCAGAATAAATTTTTTTAACGGTATGGTTACGGCACAGATGAATGATTATGTCCACAGGCGAAACAACCTGGTAAAAGGAAAGACTTCCGTTTATATCTATAAACTTAATCGTAAGGAAATCATCGGGGGACGAAAGGTTTATGTAATCAACTTTTATTCAAAGGTTAAAAGTCAGAATGCCGGGATTCTTTACATCGATACGGCGAGCTACGCATTTGTCCGAATCTTATACAATAGGTATAACGTGAAGATAGACAATGCTATAGAACAGGATAAAATGTCGTTGTTTATTCAATATCGGCCATACGGTGATAAATGGGCGCTGGACGCTGTAAAAAATATTGATGTAACAAACCACAACGGCTATGATTTGGACCGCATGGACGAGTTTCAGGCTGC
>JABDBM010000186.1:0-1657 GCA_013288685.1 Bacteroidota bacterium
AACAGCCTGCATCATTTTATTTGCAATGGGGTTAAAGGACGATCTTTCGGGCGTAAATTCAAATACTAAGTTTTTAATACAGTTTTTTGTTTGTGCTATATTGGTAGTATTAGGCAATATCCGTTTAAGCAGCATGTACGGTGTATTCGGGATATATGAGTTACCTTACTTGTTGAGTGTTGGCCTTTCGATATTAACTATATTGCTAATAGTTAATGCGTTTAATTTAATTGACGGTATTGACGGATTAGCCGCCACAACAGGCATTGTTGCCAATGGCGCTTTTGCGGGTATGTTTATATACATCAGGCAATACGAACTGGCGGCTGTTTCGCTGGCTATGGTTGGCGCTATTGTTGGCTTTTTGCGCTTTAACATTACCCCGGCTAAGATATTTATGGGTGACACCGGATCGTTGTTAATTGGATTAATAACTGCTGTAATGGCCCTTAAATTTATGGAAGTAAATAAAATGGTGGTTGGCAAACCATCCGAAATTTATTCGGTGCCCGCTCTAACCTTTGCCATTTTAATAGGCCCAATATTTGATACCATTAGAGTGTTCATCGTAAGGATCAGCAATGGGGGGTCGCCTTTTGTTGCCGACCGTAACCATATCCACCACCGCATGTTAAGACTTGGTTTTAACCACCTGCAAACCACCATTATTTTAACCAGCATTAATCTTGCTTCTATCGTGCTGGTGTTATTGCTTAATAATTACGGAAACTCGGTACTTATTGTGTTAATTATTTTGGTTTCGCTTGTGTTTAACTGGATGATTACTTTCTTCCTTCGCTCAAAAGAGCGCGAAAGCCTGGCACTAAAAAACCTGTTCGTTTAAAGCGGAAGGCCCTGTGGGGCCTAATTACTGCACGCTATCTGAACGGTTTGCACATCTTCAAATCCCGAAAAATCTGTTTTTAAATAACGGGAAACTACTTGCAACGAATCTTTTAGCCGTTTTACCTCCAGGTAATGAAACATTGGCTTATAGGTTTCCGAAAGATCGTGCGTTAATTCCGTATCCGGATGCAAAGGCTGATGCAGGCCGCCCCCGCCGCCTATCACAAAAAAGTTTTTACCCTTAACCGTAAAATGCTCGTAGTTATGCGAATGTCCTGATAAAAAAAGAACACATTTTTTTGATTGTATAAAAGCAGGAACAAACTTTTGTTGTACCAATAACGATGGCGAAACTACTTTGCTGTTGGTGTAGGGGGAGTGATGGCAACCTACAATCACAAATTTTATCGCAGCATTGTTTTCCAGGTTGTTGATAGTTGCATTATACCATTTATCTTGTTTTGCAACGGATGAATCTGCCATCTTACCAAAATTCGAATTCAGCAACACTACTGCAACAGAATCAACCACCTCCATATAGCCCGCATCATTGTGCATCGGAAATCGCTGTTGAAAGTTCCGTTCACCCCGGGCAGCGTTAAACATTAACTCGTGATTGCCAAGCGCAGCATAAACGGGGATGCTTTTTTGTGCACACTGTTTCAAATAGTCATCCATTTTTTTCCATTTGCTGTTTTCGCAGCTTACCGATACTACATCGCCAAGGATGAACAACGCTGCCGGCGGAGTTGCTACGATATCATTGAAGATCAGGTGCGTTGCCTTTTGGTTTTCGATTCCAATCGGGCGG
>JABDBM010000186.1:1667-4200 GCA_013288685.1 Bacteroidota bacterium
ATTTTCGCAGTAATAATTCGAAGGTTAAAGGGGCCTGCGTATCGCTGGCGAAGGCGATAACGGGGCTTCTGCCCTGTGCGAATAGCAGTTGGGGATTTAGTATGAGACTTATTCCCCAAATAACCAGCGAACACAATACGCTTCTTTTCATTTTGGATTATTAAGTGGGTTATAACGTATGGAGCCTTATAAAATTGCAATAAACTACGTAGTACCGCTTGAATTTTACGATGATAAAACGTTTTCATCAAACCAAACTTCATTGGCTCCGCCCGATTGGAATCGAAAACCAAAAGGTAAAGCCATGTATTTTACAATATCCGGCCGTTTAAATGCTAAATGATGATAATGAATAACCTGTATCGATTCAATGTTACCATCATACAGTTCAGTAGTTAACCACCATCCTGTCATCTGATCTGGTGATGGGTACCTCACCGCATCTATCATTTCGCCTTCAAGCACGCCTTTTGATACTGCAAGCATCTGGCTGAATAGCGGAAATATTGCTGTAACATCACGAATGGAACATTCTTCCTCTTGTGCCACAACAACACTTATTGCAAAATCTACCCCTTCCATATAGTCATCGCCATTTGGTTTAGCTTCAAATAGGTTGAAATGATCACCGCTTATCACAAACTTTAATATCCATGAATGATACCCAATGGTTTCACCGTCCTTTATCGCCGGTTTATAATCCACAAAATAGTCAATCAGGTAAGTGGACACTTTTAGATATTCATTTATGTCCCGATCATACAACAACAGTTTAAGTTCGGCTCCGATAACCGGTTTCAACCCGATGGTAACTAAATAGTTATTCTCTTTTTTTACCTCAATATTTCTAATTGTGATCATGCTTTTTTAATAGAAAACGGCGTGTTTGATATCTTTCAGCTTAGTTCTAAGCTATTCCATCGCCGCCGTAAACGCAACTTAATGGTTTATTGATAAAGATAATAAACATCGCTTATTCCATGAAGTTCAGGTGATATTTAATGTGACGGACGGGCGACGGCCGCAGTAACAATTTTGTTTAATTTTGCACCCTTATAAAAATACAATGAGGATTGCTGTAAATGGATTTGGCCGCATAGGCCGCATTTTTTTAAGGAGTATTTTAGATAGGAAAGGCATTACCGTTGTAGCGGTAAATGACTTGTCGGATACACAAACGCTGGCCCACCTTTTTAAATACGATTCGGTACATCGTGGCTTTAAGGGGACGGTGAAAGCTGATGAAAATAACCTTTATATCAATAACCAAACAATAAAGGTACTGTCGGAACGCGACCCGCTGGCATTGCCATGGAAAGAACTTGATATCGACCTGGTGATTGAATCGACAGGGAAGTTTACCTCGCGGCAAGCTGCCGAACAGCATTTGGCGGCAGGGGCCAAGCAGGTTATTATATCAGCGCCAAGCAGCGATAAAAGTGTACCAACAGTAGTATTAGGGGTAAATGATGGTTTAATTGATTTGCATTCGCCAATATTATCCAATGCATCATGCACCACCAACAACGTGGCTGCGATGGTGAAAATATTAGACGATAACTGGGGTATTATTGATGGTTACATCACTACTGTACATTCAATGACAGGTGATCAAAACCTGCACGATGCGCCTCACAAAGATTTGCGCCGGGCCAGGGCGGCATCGGCATCCATCATCCCCACCACCACCGGAGCGGCAAAAGCCATTACGGCAATTTTTCCGCACCTGAAAGGGCGGTTAGGCGGGGCTGGTATACGTGTACCGGTGCTTAACGGCTCGTTAACCGATTTTACATGCAGCCTGAAAAAGCAGCCGACCGTTGAAGCTATTAACCGGGCATTTAAAGAAGCCGCTGCGGGGGCAATGAAAAATGTGTTGGAATATACTGAAGATCCGATCGTATCAACCGATATTTTGGAGAATACCCATAGTTGTATTTTTGATGCACAGCTTACCTCAATAGTTGGCGGACTGGTAAAAGTAGTGGGCTGGTATGATAATGAAATGGGTTACTCAAGCCGTTTAGCTGATTTGGTGGAGATTATCAGTTTGCAGTTGCCTGTGGGCAAATAGCTGTTCCAGTTGAGCAGTTAACAGATGCAGCTAAAGCCCTCTCCTTTGGAGAGTGTTAGGTGAGGTGTGGGAGAAGTTTTTGGAGGCATGAAGTAAAATAAAAGAATGATCAAATTTATAACTATAGAAGAATTATTGCCCGTGCGCCGCGAGGTGTTAAGGCCAAATAAACTAACACCCGAAGAAGCATTGTTCCCAACAGATGGGTTGGAAGGAGCCTTCCATTTGGGATATTATGTTGATGGTGTGTTGGCCTGTGTAGCATCATTTCACCCCCAAAATTATGGTGACTTTGCCGGGACCGGTTACCAGTTGCGCGGCATGGCAACGCTTGAAAGCTACAGGGGCAAAGGCGTAGGCAACCAACTGCTTAATTTCGCAATAGTTTACCTGAGGGGGCAAAAAGCAAACTACCTGTGGTGCAATGCCCGCAAAACGGCCTCCATGTTTTATCTAAAT
>JABDBM010000187.1 GCA_013288685.1 Bacteroidota bacterium
CCTGCAAGGTAAACTCAATTGGCACAGCATCTCTAAATTTTGGAAATTTTTCATAATCAGGGTCAAGGAAGTTTACCTGCGAAAATTTAGGATTATCTTCAAAAGGGTACATACATGGCGTTTGATCGGGCGGGTACATAATAAACACCTTAGAGCCATATACCTGGGTAATTTGTGTATGCATAAATAAGGCGTCGAAATGCAGGAAAGGGAAGCTGGAGCCTTTGCCACCTAAAAATATTTCGTAAACGGTTGTTCCTTCCAGCAACTTGCGGGGCATCAGTTTATGGTTAATACGGTCTATTTCCCCGTAGATTATTTCAGGCAAAAAATCCTGCATTAACTCGGGGAATACTTTCTCTACATTAAAATTATAGGGATATGGTGCAGGATTATCATTATCCGAAGTCAACATCCGGTCGATAAAATCGGCCATGTTGTGGTTAACACCGTTAATATTTTTATTGATGTGCGGATAATTTTCTTTAAACCAAAGCGGCGTGAATTTTTTCATCGCCTTCCAGTCTTTAGCTGCATCGGTTAGTACCACCGGGCGCGACTTTTTAACATATTCGTTAATAAATTCATCGTGCGATAAATTTGTCCGCCTGTCAACGCCGGCAACCTTTGTTTGTACAGCAGGTTCGGCCAATAATTCTTCAGTAAGCATGTGGTGTTGTTTAAATTGCTTTATTGAAACGTAATTTTTCGTCTTGTTTTACCACAAATAACTGATTATCAGATTTTTTGTAGTTAACCAAAAGAAAACATTGATGTTTATACGCGATTATGTGTGAAAGGGTTATAGGGAGTGGCCTCAAAATGAACATTTTATAAAACGCTTCGAATTATTCCTCCTCATCGTCGTCAAACTCATCCTCATCAAAGTCGTCAAAAAATCGTTCTTCATCAAACATCAACTCTTCCAGTTTCTCCTGTTCGGGCGTGCTGGTATCAAAACGGATGGCCCAATTATCAGGAATATCATAAGTCTTATCAAAACCACGAATCCATTCATTAAATATCAGCCTGAATTCTTCCACCTTCTCCCGCATCAAGTCGACATAGTCTTTTTCGTTTATTTCTACTATTGATGCAAACGACACCGCATTAAACATATCCTGCACGGCCAGCTTTATGAGTACAGCGTTTTGCATCCGCAAGGAATATAATCCTCCGCCCTCGGCGCCTGCAATTTTGGCCTGTATCATGGCAGCATTGGTAAACATTTGTGCTGCCAGGCTCTCTTTCATCTCATCCTCTTTAAGCGCCTCGCCAATAACTTCTACTAAATCAAATAGCTCCTGCGCCTTTTGGTACACCGGTAGCTGTTCATATTTATCTAATCGTCGTGACATTATTTGATGTGTGAATGTAAAGATAGGAAATGATGTGCAGATGTGCGAATATGCAAATGTGCAGATGAAAAATGCGATTCGGACATTCTATCTTTCTGCGTATTCAAAGCATCCGCACATTTGCACATTATCTCCGCATCAAAAAAATCTGCACATCCGCACATTTGCACATCTGCACATTATTTTCACATTTGCAAATCCGCACATCTGCACATCATCTACAAGCATTTGCACATCCGCACATTATCTCCGCATCAAAACCCTATCTTTGTCCCCCATGAATATCCTGATCCTCGGTTCGGGCGGAAGGGAAAGTGCCTTCGCCTGGAAAATTGCTCAAAGTGAAAAATGCGATCAACTTTTTATTGCGCCCGGTAATGCGGGTACAGGGCAATACGGTACCAATGTTAATATTAAGGTAACCGATTTTGAAGCCATAGGCCGGTTTGCGTTAAGCAATGCCATCGATATGGTATTGGTTGGCCCCGAAGAGCCGCTGGTTAAAGGTATCCATGATTACTTTTTGACGGATGAAAAGCTAAAAACCATCCCGGTTATTGGTCCGCAGCAGGAAGGTGCACAACTGGAAGGCAGCAAGGATTTTTCCAAGCAATTTATGGCGCGCCATAATATCCCCACAGCCGCATCCAAAACTTTTACTAAAGATACTTTACAGGACGGTTTGGCATATTTAGCCACCGCAGGTTTACCCATTGTATTAAAAGCTGATGGCCTCGCTGCCGGTAAAGGCGTTTTAATATGCACCAGTTTAGAAGAAGCACAGCAGGAATTGAAAGAGATGCTTGCCGAAGCCAAATTTGGTGATGCCAGTTCCAAAGTAGTGATTGAGCAGTTTTTGCAGGGAATTGAGCTTTCGGTGTTTGTGATGACGGACGGCGTTCACTACAAAACCCTCCCCGAAGCCAAAGATTATAAACGCATTGGCGAGGGTGACACCGGATTAAATACCGGCGGCATGGGCTCTGTTTCGCCGGTGCCATTTGCCGATGCTGCCTTTATGAAAAAGGTTGAAGAACGGGTAACCATCCCAACGGTTGAAGGTTTACGAAAAGAAAATATCCCCTACAAAGGATTCATATTTATAGGTTTGATCAGTTGCGAGGGTGAACCTTACGTAATTGAATACAATTGCCGCATGGGCGACCCGGAAACGGAAAGCGTAATGCCGCGCATATCCTCGGATTTTGTTGACCTGCTGCAAGGTGTAGCCGAGGGCAATTTGCACGAAAAGGAATTAATTATTTCGGACAAAGTTGCTGCAACAGTAATGCTGGTAGCCGGTGGTTACCCCGGCGAGTATTTAAAAAATAAAACCCTTACGGGGATCGAAAACCTGCGCGGTTCGCATGCATTTCATGCAGGTACTTATTTGGATGGCGAAGAAATAAAAACATCGGGCGGCAGGGTATTGGCGGTTACTTCTTTACAGGATAATATGTTTAACGCCCTGCAACAAGCTACAGCGGACGCAGCCAGGATATATTTCGACGGAATGAATTTCCGTAAGGATATTGGGTTTGATTTGTTGTAGGGAGTCCGAAAAGTCGGAAAAGTCCGGAAAGTAGCTGCACAAAAAAAGTCCTTGGGATTGGAGTATCTCCAGTCTCAAGGACTTTTTTTATTTTGCCTATCCAGCATTCCTTCTGTCTTTTTCGTCTTTACTGACTTTTCCGACTTTCCGGACTTTTCCGACTCAACGCTACTTCCCCGCTTCGCGGCTGGCTGTTTTGCGGAATATCTCAGCTAATTTGGCTTCCAGGTCTTCGCCGGTTAGGCCCTTGGCGATGATCTTGCCATCAGGGTCCAATAAAAAGTTTTGGGGAATGCCGCGTACGGCATAGATATCTGCCGGGTGACTATCCCATCCTTTAAGGTCCGAAACGTGGGTCCAGGTAAGACCATCTTTGTGGATAGCGTCAATCCATTTCTTTTTTCCGTTTGGCTGATCTAACGATACACCGAGGATGGTAAATTTTTGTCCTTTGTAATGATTAAATGTCCTTACAATATTTGGATTTTCTCTGCGACATGGACCACACCATGATGCCCAAAAGTCAACCAATACGTATTTACCTCTAAATGATGCCAGGCTAACCACATTGCCTGCTGTGTCGGCTTCGGCAAATTCCGGTGCAATAGCGCCGAGGGCTACGGCTTTAATTTTCGGCATCCGTTCGCCAAATTTTTTACCGGCGTTAGTGCCTTTCACCCAAGGCGATAGACCATCGTACAATGGCGCTATATCCACATAATCGGCGCCATAAGCAAAACCTTCCAGTGCATTAAGGCTGATGTAGGAATCAGGATTATCCTGAATAAACTTCTTACTTACAGCAGCGCTTTTCTCATCAATTGCTTTTTCGGCACGGCTGTTTTCCTTTTGGTATGCATCGGTCTTTTTCTCGGCGTCTGATGCTGCTTTTCTTTTTGCAGCCAGGGCCTCGTAAGCATCATTTATTGGTTTTTGCAAGGCATTATAACGGTCGTTATCTGCATTGAATTTTGAGCCCTCTACCTTAGCATCGCCCAAAAGCTTTTCGCTGTTTACTTTTGTTGCGCCCCGTTCAATAAAAACTTCTTTGTAATTATTGTCGGTAAAAGCGGGACCTGTGCCTTTTGCATTAAAAATAAGGTAAGCATCAAGAGGCTCGGTGCCTGTAGTATCTTCAAAATGAAACGTGCCATTTTTAAGTACAACCGAGTCGACGATTACTTTTTCGTTAATATACGTGCGCAAATAAACTTTGGCGGGGGCGTTAAAGTTT
>JABDBM010000188.1 GCA_013288685.1 Bacteroidota bacterium
AGTTTGCAGTTTGCGGTGGGCCCAACTTGAAATGAACATGATAGCCGAGGGCTATTATGCAGTAAATTGCCTACACCAGGTGAATAAACAATACAACGTTTTTATGCCCATTTGTAATGCGGTTTACGCCATTTTATACGAGAAACGGCCGCCAGCACTTGAAATGAAGCATTTGGCCGAACATTTGAGTTAATTGTTTTACATAAACAACTACTTACCATGAAAAATCTATTAAAAATTGGGCTGGTGGCTGCCGGAATATTTTCTTTTTCGCAGAGCCAAGCCAAAACAGCGGCCAAAGACACCACAATCGGCCATAAAGTCGGCAACACCGCAAAAAAAGTGGGTCACAAAACATCACAAATTGCTGCAAATGGTGCTGCCATGGTGGTTGATAAAAAGTACGAAGGCAAATGTGGTCCGGGTGGGCAAACTGTTTATATCAATAAATATTCGCACTATTATTATGTAAACAAACGCGGCCACCGGGTTTATTTAGAAAAATCGCAGTTGAAGGATAAACGAATGTAGTTTTTGATAGTCATATAAATATGAAGAAATTTATCCTGATATTTATACACGTAGCGTGCGCATTCATTTTATTAATAGTTGCCTGTGAAAACCCTGTAAATAGTAAAATAAAGGGAAATTGGCATTCAAAAAGTGACAAAAGCAGTTTGAATATCACCGACAAGAAATTTACGATGGATGATGAGGAAGACTACTTTATAAAAGGCGACACCATTTTCACTTCTTTTAAGGGAAATCAGCCGTATACCCGCTTTGTTATTCAAAAGCTGGATGATCATTACCTAAAATTATTGGGGCCTGATTCGCTGGCGATGGAGTATAACAGGTAGGTCATTAAATTTGAATTGTATTTGTCAATGCACCGAATAAAATCGCGAATTCTTAAAAATCACTCAAAATCTGCGATCAAATCACTGGAACGGCGAAGCCTTCCTGAGCGCCTATAAAAATAAAACCAGTTCGAAAAATCATTCTATAATCACTGCAATCCCAAAAAATAAAAATAAAATCTATTGGTACATTTGCAGCATAATGTACACTCAAAAAATAGTTTCCCTACTGCCATCCGCTACAGAGATCGTCTGCGCTTTAGGACTCGAATATAACCTTGTTGGCCGTTCACACGAATGCGACTACCCCGATAGCATAAAACACCTGCCGGTATGCTCGGAAGCCAACTTTCCAGATAATTTAAGCAGTTTAGCCATCGATGTTAAAGTAAAAGAGATTTTAGCCGATGCCTTGTCGGTTTATACTGTAAACCGCGAGGTTATAAAACAACTCGCACCCGATGTAGTTATAACCCAGGCGCAGTGTGAGGTTTGTGCGGTATCGTTAACTGAGGTTGAACAGGCGCTGGAAAACTATTTGGATAAACAAGCTCATATTGTTTCGCTGCAGCCAAATAGTTTGGATGACATATTTAAAGATATTGAAACTGTTGCTGCTGCATTGAACGTAAAGGCCGCAGGGGCCGCACTGCTGGAAGATTTACAGCAAAGGGTAGATATTGTACGTCATAAATTAAAATTTGCAGAGATCAAGCCTACGGTGGCCTGTATTGAATGGCTCGAGCCGATGATGTTATCGGGTAACTGGATACCCCAATTAATTGAAATTGCCGGCGGTGTATCTATTTTAACAGATCCTGGCAAACATTCTCCTTACGTGCAATGGGAACAAATCCGTTTAGCTGATCCTGACATATTGGTGGTGATGCCTTGCGGATTTTCTATTCAGCGTACCTTAAAAGAAATTGACATATTACTAAAGCGGCCCGGCTTTACTGAAATGAAGGCAGTGAAAAATAACCGTGTTTATATTGCCGATGGCAATCAGTACTTAAACCGTCCCGGTCCGCGTATTGTTGATTCGGTAGAGATACTCGCTGAGATTATTAACCCCAAGCAATTTATTTTTGGGTATGAGGGAGATGGATGGATAAAGTTTTCGGTGTAAAAAAAATTACTTCTTTTTACCTTTTAAATTCTTCAATACATTTTTATCATCACTTTCTAATTTACGCTGAGCTTTCTTAACATCGTCGGCCACTGGCCGATTTTCTGGATATATCCCTCGTTGCGATTACGTTAAAAAATCCGGATGACTTTTTTGCAGGAATGCAAAACCCGGTTAAACGCCTATTTTTACGATTTATCTTCCTGATATCCCCCGGTGATGTTTCTATAAATTTAGCATTCGTAGCTAGGGATAACCAAACTATAGCATCGATGACAGGTGTATATTGGAACCGGTATTATGGCCGTTTTGAATAAAAAATATGCATTTTTAATAATGCAGTAGCACTATCTTCAACACTTCACCTCCGCATACGAAGACTTCACCTTTGCCGAAAAGAATATTTCGGCATAGTGGTCAAAATCAGCAGTATCGTCAGTGGTAGTAAAAAAATGCTGTGTACCGTTTCTGGTCAACTTCTCATCCATTTCGGGATGGCGTTGCAGGTAATCAACCAGGCTTGCTGCAACGATATCACCCTGGGCTACCACTTTAATATCAGCGGGCGAATAAGCTTTTATTTTTTCGGCCAATAAGGGATAATGAGTACAGGCTAAGAGCAATGTATCAATACCGGCTGATTGTGCCAAAATCTGATCCAGGTATTCTTTTACAAAATAGTCGGCACCTGGTTTATCGTGTTCGCCATTTTCAATTAGTGGCACCCATAGCGGGCAAGCCTGCTGGTACACTTGTACATCTGGCGCAAAATGCCCTATCTCGATCAGGTACGACCCCGAATTTACGGTTCCTTTTGTGCCTAATACGCCAATTTCTTTTGATGCAGTGTAATTGCCTATTACCTCGGCAGTTGGTCTGATAACGCCCAAAACGCGTTTGGAAGTATCCTCGTTTTTAAGGTCATGCTGTTGTATGGTACGCAACGCTTTGGCCGAAGCTGTATTACAAGCTAAAATAACCAACGGGCATCCCTGTTTAAAAAGCCATTGTACGCACTCCCAGGTGTATTGATGTATGGTTTGAAACGAGCGGTTTCCATAAGGCGCACGTGCTGTATCGCCCAAATAAATATAATCATAACCGGGAAGCTGCCCGAAAATGGAGCGAAAAACGGTAAGGCCACCATAGCCGGAATCAAAAATCCCAATGGGTTTATTATTTAGCATCAGTACAAAAATAGAAAAAGCGTTCCGGAAAAACACCGGAACGCTTTTATAAATGACTTATCTATGTGATTATTTTAAACCTAATTTAGTTTTTACAGCGGCAGCCAAATCATCAGCATCAGGTGATACTAAAAGGTTTGTAGTACCTGAATCAAGCACGTAGGTATAACCTTTTTCTTTTGCAACTTCTGATAGTGCAGCACGAGCTTTGTCAACCAATGGTTTTGACAGCTCATTGCTTTTTGCTTCTATTTTTTGTTGCGCATCGGTTTGATAATCCTGTATACGTTTTTGCAGGTCCTGTAACTCAGTTTGTTTAGCGGCGCGTACAGCATCAGTCATAGCTGCAGCATTTTTTTGAAAATCAGCACCTTTTGCCTGATATTCGTTGCTCATTACAGTAAACTGATCGGCAAATTGCTTCTGGTAGCTGTCTAACGCAGTTTGCATAGTTTTAAATTCAGGCATTGCTCTTACTACTTCTCCAAAATTAACGTAGCCAATTTTTGATTGTGCCTGGGCAAAGTTGCCTGCTAATAACATGACTATTGCAACTAAGGCAACTTTAAATAGATTCTTCATTTTTCTGTTTCTGGGGTGTTTATAGTTTTATTTTATTCCTAATTGTGCTTTTACAGCTGCGGTTAAATCATCACCGTCTGGCGATATTAACAAAGGTGAGCCTTGTGATACATCAATAACATAAGCATAACCTTTATCTTTAGCAACCTGAACTATTGCCGCGTGCAATTTATCTGTTAGGGGCTTTGCAAGTTCGTTACTTTTAGCCTCTACTTTTTGCTGAGCTGTAGTGTTATAATCCTGTATACGTTTTTGCAAGTCCACCAACTCAGTTTGTTTGGCGGCGCGTGCAGCATCAGTCATGCTGGCACTTTGCGTTTGAAACGCCTG
>JABDBM010000189.1:0-3529 GCA_013288685.1 Bacteroidota bacterium
AGAATTTTTATACCAGCATGTACCACGCGCTGATTAACCCTACCATTTACATGGATGTGGACGGGCAGTACAAAGGCATCGATCAAAATATACACAAGGCGGTTGGCTTTACCAACTACACCACTTTTAGTTTGTGGGATACCCATAGGGCGCTGCACCCGCTGTTCAATATTATTGAGCCGGCGCGCAATGCCGATATGGTGCAGAGTATGATGGCGCATTTTGACCAAAGCCCCGAGCACATGCTGCCCATTTGGAGCAACAGCGCTAACGAAAACTGGTGCATGAGCGGCTACCACAGCGTATCGGTTATTGCGGATGCCATAATTAAGGGCAATGCGCCGTTTGATGCCAACAAGGCGCTGGATGCCTGCGTGGCTACGGCGCGTCACCGAGATTATGAGGGGATTGGTTACTATATGGATATGGGTTATATCCCGGACGAAAAGAACGGTAACTCGGTATCGAGCACGCAGGAATACGCTTACGACGACTGGTGCATTGCCCAAATTGCCAAAAAGCTGAACCGGATGGATATTTACGACGACTTTTACAAACGCAGCCAAAACTGGAAGAATGTATTTAACCCTAAATCGGGTTTTATGCAGCCTAAGCTGGCAGATGGCAGTTTCAGGCCCACCAAGTTTGATCCGTTTACTACTATCGGGATGGGTTTTATTGAAGGCAATGCGTGGAACTATACCCTGTACGTACCGCATGACCCTGCCGGTTTAATTAAAGCCATGGGCGGCAATAAACGTTTTGTGACTTACGTGGACAGTCTGTTTAGCTACGATTTGCCCGACAAATACTTTGCCGAAACGGAAGACATTACCAAAGATGGCATCATCGGCAACTATGTGCATGGCAACGAACCATCGCACCACGATGCTTACCTGTACGACTGGACGGACAAACCCTGGAAAACCCAGGACAAAATCCGCATGATCCTGCCAAAAATGTACAAAAATACCCCCGACGGCCTGGGTGGTAACGATGATACCGGCCAAATGAGTGCCTGGTACATTTTTAGTTCCTTAGGTTTTTACCCGGTGGCACCGGCAAGCGATGAGTATGCGATAGGGAGCCCGGCGGTGTACCATGCGGTGATTAATTTGGAGAACGGCAAAACGTTTACCATTAACGTGAAGAACCAAAGCGATAAGAACGTTTACGTGCAAAAGATACTGTTAAACGGTGTGCCGTTAAAAGGCTGGTTTTTGAAACATGCGGATATTATGAATGGCGGGGAGATTACATTTGTGATGGGGGCGAAGCATTTGTAGGGGCGATGCCTTGTGCTCGCCCTTACGGTGGGCAGCCATTGCGCCATACATGATTGTAAGCCAAATGAATACCTGTCGCTTCGGGGGGCGACCACAAGGGTAGCCCCTACAGGTTTTCGCTATTAATAGGTAGGTTTCGAAATAAAAAAGTAAATTTGTATATCGAAACATTGATCATGCACCCTCAAAATAAAGAACAGCTTTCGGCCCTGAAAGCCATTGCCAAGGCATGGAAAATTAATGTGGAGACGCAAAAGAGTCCTTACGACCCTGATTTTATGGCGATGGTAAAAAAAGCCGAGAAAAGAGGTAATTACAAAACCGTTGATCCGAATGACGTATGGGGCAGTTTAAACTTAAATAGAGGAATTGGCCGAAAGGCATATTAAACAGCATTTTAAGTTGGGCGATAAGGCGAGTATCAAAAAAATCGAAAAAATATTGATTGAACTCACCGAAACACCCTATGCCGGCATTGGCAATCCGGAAGCGTTGAAATATGAACTTACCGGATTTTGGTCGCGGAAAGTAAACCAAAAAGACAGGTTGATTTATAAAGTCGACGAAGACGTGGTAACTGTTTTTGTTATTTCGGCCATGGGACATTATAATCAAAAATGAGCCGTAACGGTTTTAGTGGCGGTGAATAAGTCTTTTGCAAACAGCCAACTAATTTTTTACTGCCCACTGCTAACTCAAAACTGCCAACTGATCAAAACTGCCAACTGATATGATCCGCCTCCACTTAACCCCATTAACCCTCCACCACGACGAATTTATTTTAACCCTGCTGAATACCCCCGGCTGGCTGCGCTTTATTGGCGACCGCAATATTAAAAACACGGCCGATGCACAGGCCTATATCAACAAAATTACCGGCAACCCGATATTAAACTACCAGGTTGTTATGCTGAAAGATACTGATTTACCCATTGGCATCATCACCCTGATAAAGCGCGATTATTTGGAGTACCCCGATTTTGGCTTTGCGTTTTTACCGGAATATGGCAAAATGGGCTATGCTTTTGAGGCGGCTTCCTATGTTTTGAGTGGTTTGTCAGCCGCGAAAAAGACTTCGCGTGTGCTGGCTATTTTATTGGCGGAAAACGTGGCGTCGGTTGCTTTGTTGCTGAAGCTGGGGTTTGTGTGGGAAGGGCATACTATAGATAAGGATGGGGGAGAACGGTTGGAGATTTATGCTTTTGAGTTGACGGGGGAGTTCATGGTTGATGGTTCATAGTTTATGGCCGGAAGCCTTTCTGCCACGCCATTGCGAGGTACGAAGCAAACCTCTGGACTTTGCAGCATGAATATATGAGGGACTTTTGTTGTCAACTGTCCGAAGTATTGGCGTCGGACAGTTGACAAATGGTCTTTAGTTATCTTTTACAAAGCGCAGGCTATACCCTTGAACCTTCGCAGAGCCTATCTCGTTGATGTACGCGCCGTCTACAGGCATTCTGCCGGTACCAGTGGAGGTTCGATATCCGCTTATTATAAGTGTACATTGGCTGGGTGTATCAACCTGATTGGTGCCGGGAGTGGAACTCCAAAAAGTTGCATAGGCGTTAAAATTCGGAAATATATTCACATAGGAGTTGTAGTCGCCGACAGGTAGGGCATTAAAGCCCGAACTATTATCGCCGGGTATTCCCCAATAATTAGTTGCCCTTAAGTGGGATGCGCCAACAGAATCTACGCTAATCGATCCATTGCCATTGTTCGTCACCTTGCCTTGCGAATTAAGCAAATTCATAAAATCAGCCTCGGTAGGTACACGCCAACCTGCTGGTAAAGTAAGTGCTTTTACTTCGGTTAAAAGATAAAATTTCCCCATGGCATCAAAGTCGCTCCTTGGGTTGGGTGTACCGCCAGGGCCTGCATAATTCTGAACTGTCCAGCTTTGGTTGCCAATTACAACGGTGTTGTAGGTAGAACCGGCTATGGATACCGTACCAGTTGTTCCTGGCGACGGGTTGCTTTTTTTGGAGCAAGCTATTGAAGTAATACTGATAATAAAAGTAATGTACCAAAGCTTTTTCATTGCTGACATAAAGTTTAAGTTTTGTGCCGCGAAGATAAAAGGAATAGCCGGTGAAGCAAATTTAAGATGGCTGAAACGGTAGGAAGTTGCAAATATTTTCCTACTTCGTTATCTCAAGTTGATGTTTGGGACAACGAAAAGCGACTCGTTTAAAAAGACTATTGACATTCGTCTTCTGGCGCCGGTATGCAGCGTTGGC
>JABDBM010000189.1:3539-4023 GCA_013288685.1 Bacteroidota bacterium
GTACCCGTGACTTTGGCTAATTTTTACTGCAAACCGCAAACCGCCCGCTGCAACTGATTTTTACTGCAAACTACCCACTGAAAACTGCTAACTGAACGAGGACGTTCCCTGCGGGCCGCGCCTGGAAACCTGTCCCGATGAATATCGGGATCATACGCCTTCATGGACTTTGGTGCGGGCTCCCAACGATAGTCGGGATTGCATTCACTAAAGCGAGTTCAATCGGAGGCACGAGTTGGCCAGCGCTTTGGCTATCGCGGAATTTGCGCCAAAGGATAATATTTTAAAATGGAGGCTCATCAAATTCTGCTTCGGTTACATACTCAAATTCCTGGGCATGGACTCGGATTCTATTTACATCTGCAGTTATATTTTTCGACTGGTAAAATTCTTCTAACTGATTTATGGAAATCCACCGCGAGCCTAAAAATCCATCAATAAAAAGCTCCTCGAATATGTTAAACGAAACAGAACAATCCTTAAT
>JABDBM010000190.1 GCA_013288685.1 Bacteroidota bacterium
AACATACTGGTGATATTAAACGGCACCACCACCGCTAAAACCATTAAAATGCCGGCCGGAAACTGGACGCTGGCAGCCGATGAAAATGCAATAAACGAGCATGGTATAAAAAAGGGTATTAGCGGCAGTTTGGTTGTAGATGCAACGGCGGCTTATGTATTGTACGGCAATTAGCCAACAATAATTCATTGCTTCTCAAATATCAATCTATCGAGCATCAATTTATTATTATCGCCTTTGGTTTTAAAAACAATGCTCAGCGTATTTTTTAATTCGTCTATCGTTAAATCACACAGATAGGCATGTTTTTTAGCTGTTATTTTCGACGAATTTACCGACATCCAATCGCTCAACTGCGTGTACCGCTGCCAAAATGAAACCTCGGCGCCGTTAGGGCAGGTTTCTATATCGGCATATAATTTATACCGGCCATGGGGCATTTCGGCTAAGGAAATAGCGATACGATTATCGTTCACAGAGGTAAAGGTAAATCCGTTCCCTTCGGGGTTAACGTCCATTTTATCCAGGAAACTGAATTTCATCAATTGCGGATACATAATTAGTGTATCAGGGATATAAACCTGGCTTAACGGGTTGGTGGGTGCCGTTAAGTCAACAGGCGGCGTATCCGAATAATATAAGGCAACAGAAGTATAGTCCACGGGTATAGCATTTCCCTGCGGACCGTGTTCAATGGAATGAAATATATGATTGCTAAAAGACAACTTATCATTTAAATACAAACGATAGCCGCCGGTGCGTGCAAAAGGCAGCGAGTAATCCAAAGCACCGTGCAACGGCAGACTCATTTTGGTATCCCACCGATCCAATAAGGCATACCAGCCACCGTTAAATGAATCTTCGGAACCGGTGCCGTGTATGCGGATTATGCCATCGGTTGCGGTAGAGTCATCGCCCTCAAAAAATATCGTCATACCGGGGTTTAAGCCCTGGGCTTGCAGGATAGTGCCTACATAGTGGCCTTTGCCTTTTGTATCCAAATACACATGCGGCTTTCCAGTTGCGGGTTTTATATCGTTAAACCAATGGGCATAAAACTTGCCTTCGGTTGCCGGATTCCTTTTTGTGATGGTATAATAAATTTTAGCATGAATGGTTTTACTTTCGGCTGCGACACCTGTTAGCGGCTTGCGATAAATTAACTCAACTTTGGCAGCCTTATCAAAAGGCATAGGGAAATAGCAGTAATTATTATCGTTTGCCGAACCTAACAGCAGGCTCTGCATCGAGGGGCTTCCAAAAGCATAGCCAAAAAAATCAGCCAGCGGGGCGTAAACGGCGGGCGTTTTTTCATTGTCCCAGGTTATTTTTAGGTCCAACTGTTTGCTTAGGCCGCTAAAGGCGCTGGCCGGGCTTATCTCCATACCAACTATACGACCACCAGTTGCTAAATTTAACAGGGGGGGTGGTTTGGCCGGGTTTAATGGTCATATTTAGATCTGCCACTTGTTTTGCGCCACCGAAAAAATCATCCGCCGTTTTGGTTGCCTTATTCCAAAGACTGGTCGTTCCTACCAGTTCAGCTATTTCGTCCGCGCTGAATTTTGGGTTAAACGTTTTAACGGCATAGTCATCGGGATAGCTGCGGCACTGTACCTGGTAAAACTGTAATCGCTTTGCGCGGATTACTATTTTACAGCCGTTATTAAAAGGGATAGGCACATAACAGAAATAGCCACCCAGTTGGTTGCCACAAAGCGGATGAACGAAAGGAAATACCTTGCCCGAAAACAAGTCATAAAATTTAATGGTTAGTCCGGGTTTATCTTTCCCATCGAAATAAAAATCGAGCGTATCATCCACGTGTGTAGGCATCCATATCCGGTTGATTACACCTTTCCCTTTGGCTTCAAAAATAACCAGGGTGCTATCCGGATTGCGGCGAACAAATGAATACCGGCCACTAAAGCCATCGTCGTTACCGCCGGTGGTATCGTACGATGATTTTTCCCATTCGTGGGTATCAGGTATATATCGTGGTAGTTCTTGTATATCGTACAGGCGTTTTAATTCGGTTGTTACTGAAACCTGCTTGTTTTGGGCGAAAACAACTATTTGAGCGATTAAAAAAGAAAGGAAAAAGGTGGTTTTTTTCATTTTTTGGGTTCTACAACAGAGGTGTGGATAGCTAACAAAACAACATTTTTAATTTTTAACACAGAGAAACAGAGAAGGCACAGAGAGCACAGAGTTTCTTATTTATCTTTTTATCACACTCCCCTGGTTCTTTTATTCTCCGCGTTCTTTGTGCCGCCTCTGTGATCTCTGTGGTTACTTTCATCCATGTAAAATGAAATAGAGTTTTTTACTTACTATTCGCTGCCATATAATCCAAAGTTAAATTGCACAAAGCTTTAGCGCCTAAGGCAAATCCACTCTCTTCAATATAAAAATCGGGCGTATGATGTGCGGGGGCAGTTACCGGATCGCCACCTTTGGGCAATCCGCCTAAGTGGATGTAAATTCCCGGAGCTTTTTGTTCATAAAAGCTAAAATCTTCGGCACCGGTTTCGGCATCGCGCAGTAAAACATTCTCTGGTCCGGCAGTAGCTTGCAAAGTCGGCAACATTTGGGCAACTAATGCGGGGTTGTTATAAGTTATGGGGTAATGGTGCTGATCCGGAATAATAACTTCGGCAGTGGCGCCCGCCGCTTCGGCAGTTTTTGTGGCGATGGTTTTAATGCGCTCAGTGATCATTTTTTCATCATAATCATTTAAGGTGCGCATAGTGCCCAGCATGGTTACCGTTTCCGGGATTATATTGGAGCGGTTACCGCCGTTAATAGCGCCAATGGTTACTACCGCTGCGTTGCGCGTAACCTGCAAATTGCGGCTAACTATAGTTTGCAGTGCATTAATAATTTCGGCCGAGGTTACAATCGGGTCCACGCCCGACCATGGATACGCCCCGTGCGCTGATCGCCCGTGTACGATAATTTTAAACGAATTTACCGCAGCCATATCGCCACCCGGACGATAGGTAATGGTGCCCGTAGGCTGATAGGATTGAATATGCAAGCCAAATACAGCATCCACCTTTGGGTTTTCCATTACGCCCTGTTTAACCATTTCTTCGGCTCCGCCAACTTCACCGGCAGGTACACCCTCTTCCGCTGGTTGAAAAATGAATTTTACGGTACCATGTAATTCGCTCTTCATGGAAGTTAATATTTGCGCCACGGCCATCAGGATACTCATGTGCGAATCGTGTCCGCAGGCATGCATTACGCCCACTTCCTGCCCGTTATACATGGTTTTTACTTTTGATGCGAAGGGAACGGCGGTACGCTCAGTTACCGGCAAGGCATCCATATCCGCACGGAGCGCTACGCAAGGACCTGGTTTACCACCACGCAATATGGCTACCACGCCGGTTGTGGCTACACCGGTTTTTACTTCAAGTCCTAATGATTTTAAATACTGGGCAATAATGCCGGATGTGCGCACTTCGCGGTTACCCAGTTCCGGATGCTCGTGAAAATCGCGTCGCCAGGTTACAATCTGGCTTTGCAATGAATCAGCCTTCTTGCTGACTGTGGCTTTTAAGGAATTATTTTGTGCGAATGCCGGGAGGGTGCAAACGCTAAGAAGCAGGAGAGATAGTTTTTTCATATTGAGGGATTTGAAGCCTAAGATATGAAAAAGAATGAGTTGTTAAAAGCTTGATATTGTGTGGATGAAACTTAAAACTAAACGTCATTGCGAGGAGGAACGACGAAGCAACCTCTGAACTTTGCATTTTGGATATGCATGTGAAGTTCAGAGGTTGCTTCGTTCCTCGCAATGACGTGATGAGAAATGAATTACAAAACCGTCTTAATTTTCAATTCATTCATCTGCGCTTCGGCAATGGTTGATGGCGTATCAATCATCACATCGCGGCCCGAGTTATTTTTAGGGAAAGCAATCACATCGCGGATAGATTCAAAGGCATCCATTAAAAAGCCGAATTGTTTTTGCGCCTCTTCGGGCGAAAAGCCAAGGTGTTTAAACATTACCGG
>JABDBM010000191.1 GCA_013288685.1 Bacteroidota bacterium
CAGGCATTGGCAAAATCGTTTAGAAACCTGGGATCTTGTAATACATAATCGTCGCCATAAGTATCATTATTGCCCATAGCGGGGATGATGGGCGCGCTGGTAAAACTGTTTTTAAAAAGCCAGGCTATAAATTGAATGGTTTTTCGCTTCATTACCGAATCGGCCGGAGTGGCGTTATGCCATATAAAATCACCGGCTATAACAATAAACGCCGGCCGTGGCAAGGTGCGTTTCATATTGATTAATGCCGATTTTAATACCGCATAATTGGCGTCCTGACCAAGCAGGCTTGGATCGAGAGTCATGGCCGGTTTAAACATTTCAAAATATTTCTGCCATTCAGCAGGCGACGATTTTTCCAGTTTACGACGGAATGCGGTATCATTTTTAGCGCCATACAGCGGGCTAAAATGAATATCAGAAACGATGAGGCATTTTTCTATCGGGCCGGTTTGGGAATAACCGGTTACAGAAATAACCAATAAACAAAGGGTAAAAAAGGCGAGTCGGTTTTTAAAGTTCTTCATAGTGACGGTATAGTTTTAGATCCTAATTTTCGGTTTCGCGAGTGTTTTAGGATTTGGCAGATTCATGATAATCTATTTAAGCCCGAAGCTACAACTTAGCTGCCACATCAGCAATATTTATTCCTTCAACAAAAGTAAGACCGTAATTGTGAGCTAATTCGGCTGTTAGTTGTGAAGTAACCGGCGGGTGCACCCATAGTACACTTGCCTTTAGCGGTAAAACGTGCTCTTTTATTATGGCAGGATGTTCCGATTCGGGGCGAAAAATATTGACAATATCGACGGTTTGAGGCGCACCATCTATATCCAGGAAAACCAGCGCTCCGGTTTCATCAAATTGCGCGCGGCTGTATTTGGCCGGCGAATAACTATAAACCGTAAAACCGGCTTTAATTAAAGCAGCAGGAACCGATTCACCCGGCCAATCGACCAGCAGTAGGGATTTGGCGTTTTTTAGGATTTGATCAGCATTCATATTGTTAAAAAGCATTGATTATTTAAAAATACGGGCATTGTTAACAAAGCTAATCAATAACCGATTTATTTTTTCTCTATTTTTTAATACTTTAGCCGCCTAACCAATTATAACGTACCCCATGGCAAAGTTTACCGTACTCGTATTGCTTGTTACCATCAGTTACGCAAAAGCTCAAAATGTTGCGCCGCAAACTATCAAACAAATTACGGCAGGCACGGTAAAAAACCAGGGCGAAACCAATACATGCTGGTCGTTCTCTACCACCTCGCTTATTGAAACGGAGCAAATCCAAAAACAGCAAAAAGATATTGATCTGTCCGAACTGTATACGGCGCGCAACTTGTATATCGAAAAAGCAAAGCGGTACATATTGTCAAACGGCACCACGTTGTTTGAAGCGGGTGGATTATCGCATGATGCTTTATATGGAATAGAGAAATATGGCGCCATTCCTGATCAGTTTTATGAGCGTAAAAAAGGCGTGTCGTTTTCTGAAAGTTCCAGAACACAATTGGATGAGATTTTAAAAGGCTATTTAGATTCCGTATTAAAAACTAAACCTATTGATGCTAACTGGCTCAACGGTTTTATAAAAAAACATGACGCGATTGCTGGTACGCCGCCCGAAAAATTCGCCTGGGGTGGCCAGGAATATACGCCCATAACCTTTGCAAAAGACGTATTAAAATTTAACCCGGATGATTATGTTACCATCACTTCGTTTACACACCATCCCTTTTATTCAAGCTTTCCGCTCGAGATACCTGATAATTTTTTATTGGGCGAAAAATACATCAATGTACCCTTAGAGGAGCTGATTACCATCACCAAAGAAACCGTTGAAAAGGGCTTTTCGCTGGTGGTAGATATGGATGTATCCAATAACGGCTGGAACACGCAAACCAGCGGTTACGCGCTGTTTGAAAACAGCAGGTTCAGCAATGTGGCAAACCCTGATACAGTAGAAATGCCATACAGCCAGCCATTAAGGCAGCAATTATTCGAAACGCTGGTGACGCAAGATGATCACCTGATTCACATTACCGGCATCGCCAAAAGTAAAAACGGGAAACTTTTTTTTATTTTAAAAGATTCGTTCGGGAAAAATAACGGCCCGTTTAAAGGATTCGATTATATATCAGTAAACTATTTCGGCATCAATGCCTTAAGCATAACCGTACCAAAAAAAGCACTCGATCAAAAATATTTAAACCTGGCGGATAATTTAACAGTACGAAGGTTTTAGGAAGAGAGTCAAGATTGTGAGAACCAAGAACCAAGACTTTTATTGTCAGCATTCGTTTCCTGGTTCTTGCCTCTTGATTTCTTGCATCTGGGCTTCTTGCCCCTTACAAGGCTGCTCTGTGCCCCTCTGGTGGGGTTGAAACGATCTCACCGAACTCGTTAACATAAGCCAGCTCCATATCGCTGCCGCCATTTTGCTTGCGTTCCTGTTTGCGTTCCTGTTTGTCTTCTTTCTTTTTCAGCCTATTTTTTTCTAATTGTTTTTTCATGAAAGTTGCCTGTGATTTTGCCATAGATAATTTGTTAAAGTGATGGCCTTGATGCAGCAGATGCGCTACTCCGGCCGGGAGGCCTGGATGGATGTCAAACAAGCGTTATTTCTGCAAAGATAACAAAAAAGAGCGATTTTTCTAAAATCGGGGTTTATTAGACAACGCTTTGAAATCCGGATAATTATCATTTACTTTGAAAAACAAAGTACTTTTGCTAATGATAAAATTTCATAGAACCTATTTCGTGTTGGCAGCATTGCTTTTTATCACCGAAGCGCTGATTGCCTTATACCTGCACGATGCCTGGATGCGCCCCTATGGAGGCGACTATTTAGTTGTGATATTGTTGTATTGCATTGCAAAAAGTTTTTTTAATACCCCTGCCCTGCCAACGGCAGGCTACGTATTGGTAGTGGCGTACGTCATTGAAATATCACAGTACTTCCATTTTATAAACCTAATTGGCTTGCAAAACTCACACCTCGCGCGCATACTGCTGGGTACTTCTTTTTCGTTTACCGATATACTGATGTATACATTGGGCATTTTGACTGTAATAGTTATGGAGAATTTTATCCGCTGCCTCAAAAATTTTTAATATGAAAACCTGTTTTGTAAGCACAGATTCGATTGTAAGAAAAATTTGGGGCAAGGCCGATACCGTGCTGTTTATATTTGCAGGTGCAGCTGCCGAATTTGCACTAAACAAAGCGGTAGACTGGCTTTATTTTACCGGCCGCTTGCCTGCCGATCCATTAGGTCGCCTATTTTCTACGGTAACATACGCCCGCCAAATCATATTTTCGGACGAGGAAGCAGCCCTGGCTGCTATTGACAAAATAACAGCAATCCACAAAGGCGTAGAAAAAAACCGTGGCACAGAAATACCCGATTGGGCTTATCGCGATGTATTATTTTTATTGATTGACTATTCGATCCGTTCGTTCGAATTGCTGGAACGACGGTTGACCGAAACAGAAAAAGCTGATATTTTCGAAGTATTTTACCGTGTTGGCGCCAGGATGCAGCTAACCGGGCTTCCTACCAGCTACCCCGCATGGGTAGCCATGCGCGAAGAACACCTGCAACAAAATCTTTTGAACAGTGAATTTACCGCCGATTTATATCAGCAATATAAAAAACACCTGGGCGCAACCCGATATGTAATACTAAAACAGGTTCAAAGGCAACTTGTCCCCGAAAAGGTGAAAAACTTATTGCTTTTAGGAGATACACCCTGGATAGTTCCGGTATTGTGGTGTTATAAACTTTCAAGATTGATAAAACTTGAGGGACCATTAAAAAACATATTACTTCCAGAGGCTTATAAGGTGCAGATCAAAGGACTGGATGTGTAGAAGCGTTGATGGTTCATAGTCGCTTCAGTTTTTCGAATAGTA
>JABDBM010000192.1 GCA_013288685.1 Bacteroidota bacterium
CTCGACCAGTGGCTTCGATAAAAAGTTTGAAACACTTAACCATCCCGAGGCTAACGCGGTATTCACCAATAAACATGGCGCTAAAGTTGGCTGGCATGCCATTACCGATGTAAGGCACGACCGCTGGATTGATTTTACCTACTATACCAGCGCCGAAAACTCTATAGTATTTGCGCAAACGTTTGTAAAATCTGATCAGGATGCCGACATGCAGTTGCGCATCGGTGTATCGGGGTCGGTAAAGGTTTGGGTGAACGATGCACAGGCCCTGGCCGTTCCCGAAGAAAGAAATAATGACCTGGATACTTATATACAAACTATCCATTTAAACAAAGGATATAACCGTATTTTGGTTCAAATTGGCGAAAGCTACGCCAATAGGTCTAACTTTTTGCTGCGGCTTACGGATAATACCGGTCACCTCATCCCCAATTTAACTTTTGAAGCAGGCGCACAGCCTTATACCAAAGCCCCGGCCTACACGGGGCAAAAAGTGGAGCCCTTTGCTACCGCCTACTTTGAAGCGGAAATAAAAAAACACCCGGATAACTTTTTGGACAAAGTGCTGCTGGCACATGCCTACTTGCGTAACGAAAAAACATTTGAGGCCCGCCATTTGATTGAAGATTTGCGGAAGCAATATCCAAATAGTTCGTTTTTAAATTTGCTGCTGCTGGATGTTTTCACCCGCGAGAGCAACCGCACCGGTGTTGAAACGATTAAAGAAACCATCAAAAATACCGACCCAACCCTAACAAGCGCCCTCATTTGGAAGTACGATGAGTATTATACACAAAAAGCATACGACAAAGCGGCAGATGTGCTTAAACAAATTGAAGCACAGCAACCCGACCTGGGCGAGTTTATTTACCTGAGCAAAATTAACCTGGCCAGCGCCAACAATAACCAGGATGAGGTGGTAAAGTTAGGGGAAGAGGCTTACAAAAAATTCCAGGATAATGCGCGCATAGTTGGAATCAAGTACGCTATTGAAAAGCAGGTACGCAAAAGCAGTTCAAATGCTTTTGATGTGTTGAAAAAATATGTGGAGAGTAACGATGACTATGGCACTGCCAAAGCGCTGGCCGATGCCTACTTTGAAGCAGGCCAGGCCGATCAGGGTATAAAAGTATTGAAACAGGAGATTAAAAACTCACCTTATGGCAGTGGTATTTATTCGCAGCTCGGCAACCAATATTATAATCTGCAACAGTACGACAAGGCCGAAGAATGTTATTTAAATTGTGTCCGTATTGCTCCTACCATTAGCTACTACTACGCGTCGCTGGGCAAAATAAATATGACCAACAACCATAAAGATAAGGCGATTGAGTATTATCAAAAGTGTTTGACGCTAAACCCTAACGATTACGAATCGATAAGAGAGCTGCGCAATTTACAGGATAAAAAAGATGTGTTCTCGTACTTTAAAGAGCCGGATATTGATGCCATAGTTAAAAACGCACCTAAGGCAACTGATTATCCGGATGATAATGTTGTTACCCTGAATGAAGAAGTGCAAAAGGTAATTTATGAACAGGGCGGATCGGAACAAAAAACTTTTTTAACGGTAAAACTGCTCACCCAAAAAGGTATTGATAGCTGGAAAGAATATAGTGTTGGCTATGATAAGTGGGAGGACTTGCTGATTGAAACCGCCGAAGTGATAAAGGCTAACGGCAGCAAGGTGCCGGCGGAAAAAAATGAAAACAACCTGGTATTCACCAACCTTGAAATTGGCGACGTAATCAACATCCGTTATAAAACCAAAAGCTATTCGGCAGGTAAACTTTCCGGGTATTTTTGGGACTCCTATTATTTTTCGAGTGGCAGGCCATTTGTAACGTCCAAGTATTCGTTGCTCATCAGCAAAAATCAAAAATTCAACTATAAGTTTTCACAAAAGGCTATTGAACCGGTAAAAACTTCAGCAGACGAATTTGATATGTATGTTTGGCAAAACCAAAAACAGGATGCCTTGCAATACGAGGATAAAATGCCACCGCTGGACGATGTCGCCAATATTTTATACCTCACTTCTATCCCCGACTGGAAATTTGTTTCGGAATGGTATAACGAAATCGGTACCGCAAAGGCCCGCCCCAATTACGAGGTAAAAGAAGTTATACATGATTTATTTAACGGCAAAACAGGCTTAACACAGCTTCAAAAGGTCGAGAAAATATACAACTACATCACTAATAATATTTCGTACAGCGAGGTTTCGTTCAGGCAAAGCGGACTCATCCCGCAAAACCCGGCCGACGTTCTTAATACCCGCATTGGCGATTGCAAGGATGTGTCAACCCTGTTCGTATCCATGTGTAAAGAGGCCGGTATTGCCGCCCAACTGGTATTGGTAAAAACACACGACAACGGCCTGCTCACTATGCCGCTTCCAAGTATTGATTTTAACCATTGCATGGCCAAGGTTAGCTTTAACGAAAAAGATTATTATATTGAACTTACCTCGCAAACCTTGCCTTTCCGCAGTTTATATACCGGGCAACTTTATTCAACCTTGCTTGACATTGGCAGCGAGAGTAAAGCTGCCGATATTAAGTACCTTGATCCGCTAACCCGTAAAGCCAATAACATTAGCCGCAACAAGGAAGTTAGCTTTAAAGACAAGGATATGATTATTGGGGAGCGTATGTATAAAACCGCCGCCCTTGCGGGTTCAATGCGCGAATCATTAGGAGAACTTTCGGCAAAAGATCAAATGAAAGGGATGAAAGAAACCCTCTCGGCAATTGATGCGGATAACGAAATTACCAAACTAAAATACACGAATATCGATCGTAAAAACCCAATCGATACCGTGTATATGGATTTGGATTACCAGTTGAAAAGCTATATTAAAACCATTGGCGATATTTATATTTTTACCCTGCCATGGGCCAACGTAATATCGGCCAGCGATTTACAAATAACCGTTCCCCGCTATTCAGATATTGATTTAAGTCAGTTGTTCGATATGGATAACGAAACAGAAACTATCAGCATAAGCCTTATCCCGGGCAAAAAACTGATCGAAGCCGTGGCTCCGGTTTCGCTTAAAAACGATATTATTGAATACAGTATAATACCCAAACAAGAAGGCAACAAAATAGTAGTAACCCGTACCTTTAAATTAAAAAAAGAAGTAGTACCTGCCGCCAGGGCTGCCGAGTTCAGCGCGTTTTTTAAACAAATAGTAGAAGCAGACAGCAAACAACTCGCCATGCATTGATAAAAATTCGTTTTGCCTCGTTCCTTGATGACACGAATTTTTGGCATGAGGTGGCGGGGCTTTTTTAGTTCATTCAATAATCAAATGAAAACAAACAAATACGTTCTCGCCGCAATATTACTTGCGATAGTTACGCAAGCCAACGCGCAGCATTATAAGTATATTGATAGTACAAAGGTGATGGGCCTTAATAGCTATAGCCGCCAAATAAAGGCGCAGCCGGGTACGCAATTGGTAGAGATAAAAAAATATATTCCGGATATTGTTTTGGATATCCGTTATGCTACCACCAATAACTTTATGCACCGGCAAATGTACGCCGAAGCGCGGGCCTTCGCGCGCTTACCGGTGGTGCTGGCGTTAAAAGAAGCTGAGGCTGATTTAAAGGCCCGTGGCCTTGGCATAAAAATTTATGATGCTTACCGGCCTTACGCCATCACCGTGAAGTTTTACGAACAGGCCAAAGACACTAATTTTGTGGCCGATCCGCGGAAAGGATCAAAACATAACCGGGGATGCGCTGTTGACATAGGGTTAATTGATTTAAAAACCGGCAAGGATTTGGATATGCCCACCGGGTTTGACAGTTTTAGCAAAAAGGCGTCGGCCAATTATCCCGATTTACCGAAACAGGAAATTGCCAACCGCGAATTGCTGAAATC
>JABDBM010000193.1 GCA_013288685.1 Bacteroidota bacterium
TGACTTTGATGTTTAGATTGTTTTTTAATTAACTATTAACTGACCCGCGAGTTTTTAGGGTTCTTACGGACAACCCTTATTATTTAATTAGTTGACGCTAATTATTTAACAGTTTTGCGTGCTGGAATAAGCGGCAATACGATAACTGCGATTAGTGCGGCAACTTCTAATACTACTAACATGACTTTTTAATGTTTAAATTTTTAATATGTATGAACTGAGCAGGGTTAAGCGAAAAACATGCCATCGTAAAACGGTCGTATTTTGTCCCGAAATTGAGAGGTTTTGAAATTGTTATTTTTTAAAATTCATTTAAAAAAACAGGAAATTTTTGGATTTTACCTCGTTTTTTTAGACCAACTGCTAAAAAAAACGGCTTATGAGAGGCAAAAACCCTAAAAAAAAAGATATTGTGAGTAACTAAGTCAAAAAAAACTGCCATTTTCAGGAAAAACGCAAAAAACAGAAAATTTGAGAAATGACATTTAGATACCCGGCAACGTGCGACTGAATATTTTATTATTTGCAGTTTTTTCGAAAAAAATAACCGGCTATTTGCCGAATAAGCGCCACCTTAATAATTAAAATATTTTTTTGCCATTTTGACATAAAACATGACAAAGACTAAAAACATGACAAAATGTACATAAAAAAGACTGCCAAAAGCCTGCCAAAGTCCAAAATGAGGCCACATACCGGCTATTGAGCACTCAAAACAGGCTATGCCAAACTATAATTTAAAAAAGCTAAACTTTGAATTTTTGACAGAGATTTGAATGTATTATTAACAAGATGGGAATTTTGAAGGCCTACCGGCGGATTAAATGTAATTTTTGCAATATTTTCTGGATAATAGCGGCTATGCCCAATTAGGTCCGGCATTCCGTTCAGCGCGGCGTCTATCGGTATGCGGGGTGCTGAAATAAACTCAAGCATGACATTTTCAATATGAATTAGCTATTTATCATTCTTCACCTCAATCCCATACCCGCTCACCGTATCGCCATTTATAACCACCGTTTGCCCTGCTCCCACAGCCATAACAGGCGTTAAAAACGTAGTCGCGTTTCAGCAGTAACCGGCAGGCTAACCTTCTCGCCCGTGCCTATTGATAGTACATGACTCGCTATTGCCGTTAATTCAGATTCGCCCACGCCCGGTTGAAAGATGACAACCTGCGAGTTATTTTGATCGGTCGAATTATTAATGATGATGATTGGTTCCATCATGATTAGGGTAAAAGGGATTTTGATGCCATAAAGCTACTATATTTCCTTTGCATCCAATTCCTTCATCCAGCCCTCGTTGCCATTGCCCAGCCTTACCCGCAGCCAGCCGTTGCTGTTTTCCAAAACGTTTACTTTGGTACCATCGTGGATGATAAACAGGGTGCCCAGCTTATCGGCAGGTCCGCTCTTTACGTTCACCGAATTGCTGAATACAATGGCTTGCTTATGGCCGCTAAAATAGCTCGACTGCATCCCGGCCATAAAAACGGTAATTAATCCTATAGCCAGGATAATTAACGACGTGTAAAAAGATGCTTTTTTGATGCGGATGTTATCCGAAAAAAGATATCCCATAAAAATACCCGATGCGATTACGATGAGGATAACGCTCAGCGTAGAAAGCGTACTGATAGAAAAGCTCAAAATAAATGCCTTCCACCAGCGGGCCAGGAAATAATCCGGGATTTCGTCTATTTTATCGGTAGTTTTTTGATTGGCAAAGCGGATGTTATAAATAATGTCCTCATCGCCGGGCGAAAGTTTGTGTGCCTTTTCGTAATAAAGTATAGCCGAAGGAATGCTGTCCAGCTTATAACAGGCATTACCCATATTATAATAAAGCGCTGCCGACTGATAGCCATCACGCAAAATTTGCTGGTAGGCGCTTAATGCCTCTTTATATTGGCCTTTTGTGTAAAGCACATTGCCTTTTGCAAATGTCGCAGTTGACTGATCGTTAGCAAACGACAATACGGGTAAAATAAGCGCTACAAAAAGATATAATGTCCGTTTCATCACTTAAATTTTGTTTTCAATATCCTGTATAACACCTTTTGCCTTATCATATACTTCCTGTGCCGAAATATGGGTTACCGGGGCATAGCGCGCCATCTCGCATAAATCGAGCGTATCCAGCAGTTGTTTAATAGGCGCATCATCCAATCCCTTATCCTTTAATGCGGATGCAATATTTTCCCTGTCCAAATCGGCCGGTGGGATATTCAGCTTATCGCTTAAATACCCATACAGTCCTTTAAATATAGCCTCGAAGAATTCTTTACTGTTTCTGGCGGTTAGCTGCGCATGTGCATTGGCTAAATGTTTGGCAGCTAATTTGGCGGCACGACGGCTTTTTACGGCTACGATGTCGCTATTATCCTTACGAACTTTATTACGATAAACAAATGCGGCATAGCATGCGGCCGGGCCTAACAACAGCAGCAAATAGTAAAAGAACGAGCCAAAAAACGATTCACTTTGATTAGTTAAACTGCCTGCGTCGTCCTTTATATACCTGATATCTTTACCCAACTGCTTTATATCTTGCTTATCGGCGCTGAATGCGGTTACATTGTTTTCGTTGAGCCCCTTGTTTACCTTGATATGAAAAGGCTGGGCAGTGAGGGTTACATATTTGTTAGTTGCAGGATTAAAATATGAGAATTTAAATGGTTCGATAGTGTAATCGCCCTGATGACGCGGGATCAGCAGGTAATTGTACATCCGGCTGCCTGATACACCGCTTTCGTTAGTGGTGATGGTATCGCTAACCTTCGGGTCGTATTTTTCAAAATCAGCCGGGAAACTGGTATTCAGTGTTTTTAATAGTTTAATATTACCTGCGCCGGTGATCTTGATTTTATAATTCAAAGCCTCGTTAGCCTTCAGCTCATTTTTATCAATAGTTGTCTCCATGGTAAAATGGCCAACAGCGCCGGTAAAGCTGTCGGGTTTGCCGGCATCGGGTGTTGGTTTAGCATGTATAACAACCGGCGGACTTTTTACTTTATATTTTACTTCCTTAAACGAGCCAAAAAACTGGTCCATAATATCGCGGGCCGGCGCTTGCTGGCGCACCAAAAAAGTCATTTCTATCGGGTCGATGGTGAGGTTGCCTGCATGGTCAGGGAACAGGATGGTTTGTTTAATATCGGCAGCTTCATAACGTACGCCGTTTAAGGTTTCGATGTGCCATTGCGCCTGCTGCTGTTGCTGCGCCAGGTTTTTTACGTCCTCATTCCAAAAGCCGTTTAAATCGGGCAGTTTATCCACCTGGCTTTGCTCAATACCGATTTTAGTGTAAAGCCGGTAACTTAAGGTGATTTGCTGACCGACATAAACGTTTGACTTATCAACAACCGCCCGTATAAATAATGATTTTGAAAGATCTGCCGAGTTGCCTTGCTGCACACCGTCGTCGGTTGCGTTTAAGTTTTGCCGGTTGGTTTGAACGGGGCGGCCCTTTATTACTTTTATTTTTATTTCGTTGGTGCTTAGCTTTCGGCCATTATAAGTGGTTGTGGCAGAGCCAATAGTAAATTCACCTTCCTTTACACCCATCAGGATATAGCTATAGGCAGCGCTTACGGTCGTCCGGCCGTTAATAATACTCACACTTTGCGAGGTATTTGGCCCCGATAAAACCTGGAAGCCACTGAAATTGGGCGGTGTAAATTCGTCGATCTGTCCGTTTATCGAAAAATCAACCTGGAATTGCTCGCCGGTAGCAACCTCGTTTTTACTTACCGACGCCGTGAACTTTACATCCTGAGCGTAGAGGTAGGTGGTGCAGAACAGCAGAAGCGTTAATATGTGGTATTTGAGTTTCATTTGTTAAAATCTTGTAGGAGACGCGATACTCGC
>JABDBM010000194.1 GCA_013288685.1 Bacteroidota bacterium
ACCGGCATTGGTTAACGAAGCCAATTTGAAACTATAGCCAAATTGTAACGTTTTTAATCTTAAATACGAGCCACTTTCTAAAAAGCGGTCTGATACGCGGGCATTACTGTTCGGATCGCCGTAAACTGCACGGGGAATGTTGGTGTTGGTGTTGGTGGGCGTCCATGCATTTAAGGTGGTAATGGACTGATTGTAATCTACATTCATGCCCTCCAGATCCATACGGAAGCCATTGTATATTTTGTTGCCATAGGTTCCCTGGAAATATACCGACATGTCAAAGTTTTTGTACTTGGCATTATAGCCAAACCCGTAAGTGAATTTGGGGTTAGGGCTGCCTGCATATTGTTTATCCAGATCGGAAATTACGCCATCGCCATTGGCATCAACAAATTTAAGGTCGCCTGGCTTGGCGTTGGGTTGAATTAGCTGACCGCTTTTATTGGTATAGGCATTGATTTCGGCTTGCGACTGGAAAATACCATCGGTTTTTACCAGGTAAAAAGCGCCTACCGGGCCACCTACCTGTGTGGTGGTAGTACCTTCGCCATGCAAATCGGGCTGGCCGCCAATAATTTGCTGCGATCCGGTGCCAAGTGCTAATACTTTATTATGATCGGTAGAAAACGTTCCGAATACATTATAGCTAAAATCATGCATAGCGCCATGGTACGAGAGCGACAATTCCAGGCCATTATTTTCTATCGATCCGGCATTGGCATACGGCGAAGAAGTTGAACCTGCAGAGCCTGGGATTGGTACCTGTACCAGCATGTTGGTGGTCTTTTTGTAGTAGTAATCGGCAGTAAAGTTCAGGGCATCATTAAAAAATCCCATATCGGCACCCACGTCCGAAGTTTTTGAGGTTTCCCATTTGATGCTTGGGTCGGCATAAGCCTGCTGAATAGCGCCAGGCGTTAACACTTGGCCCGATCCGGTTACGTAGTTAACATTTGATGTAATGGCTGCTGCATATTGATAGTTACCAATTTCCTGGTTACCCAATACGCCAAAGCTTCCGCGCAATTTTAGTGAACTGATAGTTTGTGCAATTTTACTGTTTTTGAAGAAACTTTCGTTGGATACATTCCAGCCGGCTGCAAGCGAAGGGAACACCCCATAACGGTTTGCAGGGCCAAAACGGCTTGATCCATCGCGTCTTACACTTCCGGTAAACAGGTAGCGGTCATCGTACGAGTAAACCACCCGGCCCAGTTGCGATATTAGCGCCGCCTGCGAGCCGTTTCCAAATGCCTGGGTTGTGCCGGTTGCTGCTCCTATTTGGTAAAGGCCATCGGGCAAACCAATAGCTGTTGCATTATTGTACTGGTACTTTTCGTTTTGATAGGTGTAACCTAATAATGCCTGTACGTGGCTTTTGCCAAATTGCCTGTCGAAATTCAATGTATGCTCAATCAGCAACAGGTTATCATCTATATTGTCATCGGTATTAATGTTATTGGTGGTGCTGCTAAAAAATGAGCCAACCACGTACCGTTGTCTGTAATCAAAATCTGTACGCATATTATCGGTATATCCTACATTAATTTTATAGTATAAACCTTTCATAATATCAAATTGACCGTAAATATTTACCAATGCACTGTTGTTGCGCGATGTGTTATTTTCCAGATGCAACTGTGCTACCGGGTTTTCCACGTTAATTACCGAACCGGTTGGGCCGGCATAGCCGCCCAAAGCAGTGGGATCATAGATCTGGAAGGCCGAAATACTTTTGGCAGCGGCGCCTACCGGGTTTCCGCCCTGGCCACCCCAGCTGCCGGGTTGGTTAACCCAGTTTTCCTGCGATAATAATACCGATTCGCCAATTTTTAAACGTCCTAATTTCGATTCGGATTTAACACGCAGGTTATAGCGTTTATATCCGGTAACGTCAACAATACCATCCTGGTCGGTGTAGCCGCCCGAAACACTGTAAACACTGTTATCGCTACCGCCGCTGATATTCAACTCGTAGTTTTGCATGTTGGCCGTGCGGTATATTGCCTTTTGCCAATCGGTGCTTGCGCCTAACGAATCGGGTTTATTTGCAAGCGGTAACCGGCCAACGCCGGCATTATCGTGCATGGCATTATCAACCTGTCCCCATTGTTGCGCATTTAGTACTTTTAACTCTTTTTCGATATGCTGTACGCCATAATAGGAGTTAAAAGTGATGGATGTTTTTCCGGAGGCGCCCGATTTGGTGGTAATTAATACTACCCCGTTAGCTGCGCGCGTACCATAGATAGCCGCCGCTGAAGCATCTTTAAGCACCGACATACTGGCAATATCGCCGGGCGCAATATTGCTGATACTGCTAACATACATACCATCAACCACATACAATGGCGTAGTGTTATTGATAGTACCGACACCACGTATTAATACTGACATTCCAGAACCCGGTGCGCCGCTGGCCGACTCTATTTCGACCCCAGCTAATTTGCCCTGTAACGCTTTATCAATAGAGCTTGAACCTGCAGTTACTAAATCTTTAGCCTGTATAGAGGCTACTGCGCCGGTTAAATCGGTCTTTTTTACGGTACCGTAACCTATAACTACCACCTCTGATAATTTCGACGCATCAACCTTCAACTGTATCCGCATTCCTGATACCGCAGGGGCTTCCTGTGTTGTATAACCAATGAACGAAAAAACCAGGATAGCGCTGGCATCGGGCACCGCAATTGTAAATTTGCCGTTGGCATCAGTAACCGCCCCTTCTTTTCCTCCTTTTAATTTTACCGTTACGCCGGGCATTGGCAGGCTGTTTTCGTCAATTACCTGGCCGGTTATGTTAATGGCGGCAATCTCCAAAGGGGTAATAGCTGCAGGAGCCTCTACTACTGACAATTTCTGATCCTTTTCTTTTATAAAAACGGTTTTATCAATTACCTGATAATTTAACTGTTGGTCGTCCAGACATTTTTTTAAGGCTTCATCCAACGAGGCGTCCTTAATATTTATCGTGATGTTTTTATTGCGGATATCCTTCGATTCGTAAAAGAATACAAAGCCGGTTTGTTTGTTAATGCTGCTCAATACCTTTTTTAGGGGGGTATTGGTTTCATTAAGGCTGATTTTTTGACTAAAAGCGCTTGCACTGCATTGCAGTATGGCTATCAGTAAGATAAAGGTGGTCAGTTTCATAACCAATAAGGTTTTTTTTGATAGCCATGCCTTACGCGTCGCTATGGATAGATCGTTTAATTTCATACTTTTGGTAAGTTTGAGTTAATAAGTTGATTTGCTACAATAAATTGATTTCCTGTTAAAAGGAGGTTAACTCGGCCATTGCGTGCCCCGATTGCCGTCGGGGTGCGCTTACTTAACATTAACCTTTTTTGAGGGTGCTTTTACGCGCTTTCGGGTATTTTTTCTCTCATGGGTTTAATGGTTTTTTGGGTGAATAATTGGTTTAATAAGGTTTAGGGCGTAATAATGATGGTGCGGCCTTCTATCCGGTAATTGATTTTTTCGAAGGTTAATATTTTAAGCAGCTTTGATGCTTCAATGTTTTTTGAGATTTGCCCGCTAAATTCCCGGGCCGGTAGTTGCCCTTCATATTTTATATCCACATCGTACCATCGTGCCAATTGGCGCATAACGGTTTTAAGATCATCATCCTCAAAATAAAACAGGCCGTTTTTCCATGCCGTTGCGCGGGTAACATCCGCGTTGGCGATATTCATTATCCCGTTTTTAATGGCAACCTGTTGGTTGGGTACTATTGTGTTGGTTAAACCGTTCGAACTTACTTTAACACTACCCTCTAATAAGGTAGTTTTAGTGGCTGGTTCGTCGGGGTAAGCGTTCACGTTAAAGTGTGTGCCCAAAACTTCAACTATCTGTCCGTTTGATATTACTCT
>JABDBM010000195.1 GCA_013288685.1 Bacteroidota bacterium
GACCAAAAGAACATCCATTTTATTTTCGATAGCGAAATTGATACGTATTATACCAGTTTTGATCATGATAAAATTGAGCGGATAATATTTAACCTGCTATCAAACGCTTACAAGTTTACGCACGAGGGTGGGCAGGTAAGCGTATTGCTGAATCTGGATAAAAAACAAACTACCGGCGAGCGGTTGGAGATTAGGGTGATTGATACAGGTATTGGCATGGCCGCCGATAAGCGCGATAAAATATTTGAGCCATTTTTTCAGAACGACATTCCAGGCTCCATGTTAAACCAGGGCAGCGGTATTGGGCTTTCAATAACCAAGGAGTTTGTAAAATTGCATGAAGGCGAGATTTTGGTTGAAAGTGAGTTTAACGAGGGCAGTTGCTTTACCGTGCTGCTGCCTTTGAAGCGCCTGGACGAAAATATTCTGACCGACAGCCCTCTGTTGCTTGATCATTTACAGGAGTTTGCAAATGATGAGGGCTCGCAAAAAAATGGATTTAATAAGGAAAACCGCGATGGCAAAAAACCAACCATATTGCTGGTAGAAGACAATGACGATTTTAGGTTTTATATTAAGGATAATTTAAAAGCCTGGTTTAATATTATTGAAGCCGAAAACGGCAAAAAGGGGTGGCAAAAGGCCCTCGCGCTGCATCCTAATTTAATTGTGAGCGATATAAGTATGCCCGAGATGAACGGCACCGACCTTTGTTTAAAAATAAAGAACGATAAACGCACGTCGCATATCCCGGTAATACTGCTAACTGCACTCACCGGAGAGGACCAGCAGTTGAAAGGTCTGGAAACCGGCGCATCTGATTATTTAACAAAACCGTTTAACTTCGAGATACTGCAATCCAAGATCAGGAATATATTGAGTCAGCAGGAGTACATGCGCAAAACCTACCAAAAACAGGTGGAAGCAAACCCTACCGAAATGCATGTGGAATCGCCGGATGAACTGTTTATAAAAAAGGTGTTGCTGTTGATAGATAATAATATATCGAATCCGAATTTTTCGGTTGAAGAGCTGAGCAGTGACGTTTTTGTAAGCAGATATACGCTGTACAAAAAGATTTTATCCATGACGGGTAAAACGCCTAATGAACTGGTACGGTCCATGCGGTTGAAACGTGCAGCACAGTTATTAGAAACGGGGCATTTAACCATATCACAAATTTGTCACAAAGTGGGTTTCAAGAGCCAAAAATACTTCGTTAAAACCTTTAAATCGGAGTATAACACCATCCCCTCAAAGTACCTGGAAAGTATGAATGCGGTGGAGGAAGAGTTGTAGGGATTAGAACGTGAATTTTTCACCTATTATTTGCTTTTCAACGGCGTATATTAATGTTAAGGGTAAGCTCGCGGTTGTCCCAATATTCGTTATCGGTTGTCCGTACTTTAAAAACATAGTTCCCGGCATCTAAGTTGGTATAGGTAGCTTTTCTTATTTTGTTATCGGCGTTTATCCAATCATGGTCAAACCCTACCATCCGGTACTGGTATTTTACCTTATCGGGATTAAAATAATTAAGTGCCGCAAATTCTATCGAAAACACATTTTCGTTATACTTCAGGTCAAGCGTTCTTAATTCGGTAACTGATGCCGGTAAAATTACGCGGCCGTTTATCTTTTCGCCCACGCCAACACTTTGGTTAAACATTTGGAAATCGGTGAGCACCAAATTCGGAACATTTTTATTGACACGCAGGTTTGATGGTTTAAAAATATTAAACCCATTGCCCCCGCCAAATATCAGTTCGCCTTCGCGCGTTTTAAAAGATGAGTTTTCTGTAAACTCGCGGCCCTGCAAACCTTCGGTTTCGTTATAATTTACAAAGTGAAATTTAAGCCCATCCGGGTTACGGTCCACAATAATATCCGATAATCCGTTAGGCGTGCTTACCCATACATTATTCCTGTCGTATTCCTGCAGGTCAATCACCGTGTTATCGGGCAGTCCGTCCTGTTTACTTAAATTGGTAAACTTACCTGTCTTATAGTCAAAAATGCTTAGTCCTTCGCGTGTACTTACCCAAATCAAACCAAAACTATCTTCGATAACATTGTTGGTATTGTTATTTATCAAACTGTTAGGGTTTTTATCATCATGAATATAATGTACAAACTGCCCGGTACTTTTCATCAAAACATCCACACCGTACGATGTTACTACCCACAAGTTTTTTCGCCTGTCTTCAATTATCTTGCTTATATAATTGGAGTGTATGGCATTTTCCTTTGGGTTATACACGTAATGACTAAAGGTTTGGGTCTTAGGATCGAGCACATTAAAGCCAGCCGAGAGTGTACCTACCACCAAATGATGTTCCGAATCTTCGGTGATAGCGCATATCCTGTCTTCCGAAATACTGCCCGGCTGCTGCTCGTTGTGCCGGTAATGTTTAAATGTTTTACCGTCATAGCAGTCTAATCCGCCAAAGTAAGTACCTATCCACAATTTCTGGTCATGATCCATATACATGTACACGATAACGTTGTTGCCCAGGCTATTGGGGTCATTCGGGTTGTGCAGGTATTTTTTAAAAGTGTTGTTCTTACGATCAAAGTAAATAAGGCCGCCGCCGTTGGTGGCTATCCAAAGGTTGCCCAATTTATCCTCGGCAAAGTTATTGATATCGCTAAAACTTAAACTTTTAGGGTCAGATAAAGGATCGGCCAGGTGATGCGTATAAAGCGGGAATTTGATGATACTTTCGTGATAATAACCCACTCCCTTTTTATAGGTGCCCACCCAAATGATGCCGGTATTATCTTTGTAAAGCAACGTGATGCTGTTTTGCCCGATGGTTTTGGTATCGTCCTCGCGGTTTAGCAAATACTGAATTTTAAAATCCTGCTTATCCAGCAAATTCAGTCCGCCATGATCGGTAGCTATCCAAATCCTGTTCTTATCATCCTGAATAACACTTGATACTACATCAGTGTTTAAATGCCTGTCATCATTCCCTTTGTCAATATGCTTAAAAATGCCTTTTTTAATATTTACATAATACACCCCGGCCGAGTATGTTGGTACAAATGCCCAAATATCGTCCTGGCTGTCAATATATATTTTGTAAGGCGAATTAAGCTCGGGTGGTAATTTATTGAATATACGCAAACGGTAATTTACCCTGTAATTCTGAGGGTTCAGCCTTTCGAGTATGCCGCTTCGGTAGGTTAGCCAGATATTCCCCTTCGAATCAATCGCGAGGTCGGCTACGGCATTAGCGCAAATGGTAGTACTGTCGTGGTCGTTATGGGTTAAGTGGATAGTTTTATGAGTTACCGGGTTATACTTATAAATACCCAACTTATAATGCAATATCCAAAAATTACCCGAACGGTCTTTTTTTATAGACGCAATATGACCGTCGTTCCCCTCAGATACCGAAATTGAATGGGCGTAGCCTTTTATATCGTGATTAAATTTCTCTGTTGCCGGATCATAGATGTTAAAGCCATTACGGGTTTCAATCCACAATTTATTTTCAGGCCCTTCGGCAATGCTTACAATGTAGTCATCATCCAGCGTGGTGGAATCGCTTACGGTATGCTTAAATATTTTGAATTTATACCCATCGTACCTGTTAAGTCCTGATAAGGTACCAAACCACATAAAACCCTTGCTGTCTTTAAAAATACAGGTAACATCATTATGCGATAAACCGTTGTTAATATTGAGGTGCGAGAACTGAAACTGGTTGTTTTGCCCATTAACAAAACCGGTTATCAACAGCAGTGAAAAACTTAAAAGCAAAATTTTACATTTCATGGATGTATTTTCCAAGCCGTTACCCATTATTTAAGCCAATAAAACTTAGGTTTGCAGCAGTTTTG
>JABDBM010000196.1 GCA_013288685.1 Bacteroidota bacterium
CACATCAATTTTGCCTTCATGATTATGGATAATTTGAGCCGAAATATACAGACCCATTCCCAAACCAGCGGCCAGGTGCATT
Organism: Bacteroidota bacterium; assembly: GCA_013288685.1. GTDB lineage: Bacteria > Bacteroidota > Bacteroidia > Sphingobacteriales > Sphingobacteriaceae > Mucilaginibacter. Next base: position 83 of record JABDBM010000196.1, read on the forward strand.
TTATCCTCTACGCGGTAAAACCGTTCAAATATCCGCTCCTTTTGATTTTCAGATAATCCAATACCGAAATCGATAACGGATACACGTACATAGTTATCAATTTTTTCCGTTTTAATAATTATCTGTTTGTTTTCTTTCGAATATTTTACTGAATTGCTTAGCAGGTTCATCAGCACCTGCTCCAGGCGCTCGGCATTGCCGCTTACCAAAAAACCATGTCCATCCTGCTTTACAAAAGTGTTAGCCGGGTAAATATGCCCCGCATTTTCTATGCAGGTATCAATCAGTTCGGATAAATTAACGGTTACGAATGCATATTCTAACCTTCCGGCTTGAATTTTACTTACATCCAGCAGATCGTTTACCAACATTTGTAATTTATTTAATGCCTTGTTGGCTTTCTGTAAGTATTGATGAACAACGGCAGGCAATTCCACGTGTTTATAGCTGGTAATTAATTGCAGATATCCTTTAACACTGGTTAACGGCGTTTTTAACTCATGACTGGCTATACCGATAAATTCATCCCTTTTCTCCATTTCCTTCTTTTGGTCCTCAATATCGGTAGCAGTGCCCACCCAAAAAACAATTTCGCCATCTTCATTACGCAACGGCAGTGCCCGGTTTAAATGCCAGCGGTAAGCGCCATCTGAACCTCGTTTATACCGGTTTTCGGTTTCAAATGTCTCGCCCGATTTAACTGCCGCCGCAAACTTCTCCATCGAATTTTTATAATCATCCGGATGCATCACTTTTTGCCAGCCGCCTTGCAGCGTTTCGTGCTCGCTAAGGCCTGTATAGCTGTACCATTGCTGGTTGTAATAGTTCATTTCGCCATTGGGCAGATTAGTCCAGGTAATTTGGGGGGATGTTGTTGGCTAAGTATTTAAAGTGCTCGCGGCTTAAAAACAACTCGTTAGTGCGAAACTTTACCGTATCCTCCAACTCATTATTCAGTTTTTCGGTAGTAATATGTGCTGCCTCCAACTGCTCGTTTTTTTCCTTCAGCTCGTTTTCGGCATTCTTTAGCATTGTAAGATCGGTAAGTATCAGGCTTAAAGCGGTACCCTCATCCAATTCGAGGGTATTACACGACAAAAGGCAACATACATGCCGGTGGTTTTGGCCAACCAGTTCCATTTCGTCCTTGCAATCCTCCTCCCAGCTGTTGCATATCAATTCGTTATATTTTTCGCGGCTGCTTTCGGCAATAAATGTATTGAACGACAAACCGATTACTTTTTCCAGCGGCATATCAACCATATTGGCAAAGCGCGAGTTGCTGTACAGCACAAGCCCATCACGATTAATAGTAACTGCGCCTTCGTTCATTTTTTCAATAAATACGCGATACGTTTGGTCGGCAGTTTTTAATGTGTATAACTTATGCCCCCCCCCCCGTTGTTAACAATAAGTGCATCAACCTGGCCGGTGCGGATAGCATCAAGCGTATCCGTTGCTTCCTCCAGTTGCAGCCGCAGTTGGTTATTCTCGTTTAATAACTGCTGGTATGTTAATGTTGTGCTTTCCATGTTAATTATTAGCCAATAAACTAAGGCCCCTCAATACTTTTTGCGTGTCAGACATATCCCCTATCAGTTTTCTTTCGGGATATGGCGACTTTTTTATTAATAGCGGCAATGCTATGATTTGTTCACTTGCCGCCATCAGCGGCTGCTGGTACACATCAATAATCTCCAGCTCATAATTCCCTTTCAGGTACGTTTCGCAGATATCTTTTAAGTTTGATATCGCCCTTGACGAGTTTGGCGTAGCACCGGTTACAAATAAGCGTAACACGTAACTATCAGCGTTAGTTAAATCATCTGCAAATTCAGCTGCCTGGTTTTGTTCGCTCATCACTGTTTTAGTTTGCGGGTACTGGTCTTATATCCAAACCAACCAATACTTTTTCCTCGTTAGACAAATCGCCAATAATTTTGCGTATCGGCTCCGGTACTTTACGCACCAGTGTAGGTATTGCAAAAATCTGGTCTCCTTCGGCCAATTGCGGCTGTACCAGCAGGTCTATCACTTCTATTTTATACTGTCCCTTTAAATGTTCCTCACAATATCGTTTTAAGTTATTTAAAGCAGTCACCGATTTTGCTGTCTTTCCGGCAACATATAATCGCAATTCATATTTATACTCTTCCATTATTAATTTTCCTTATTTCCTCTCTGATGATGCCGCCTCCCCTCGCCTTATTCTTGTCATCTCTTCACGGTTTTTTTCAGATACTTTTTTTATCAGTTCTTCTTCAATATAAATTTTATTCAATTCATCCTCGGCCGATTCAAATTCCGATTGCAAACTTGCTATTTTTGCTTCCAGCACTTTTCGCTTTCGGTCAATCTCCCGGTCTTTCATGTTCAGTGCATTGGTCTTCAGCACTTCGCCGGTTTGCTCTTGCAATTTCTGTGCCTCCCGTGCCGAACCGATCAACACACCATCGGGTCCAAGGAATACATCAACCAGGTCAATTCCCTTGTCTGATATCACAAATTCCCTTACCTGATTGGAATGCTTCATCCCACGCGACTTCATAATGTACATCCCCCGGTTGCGTTCGCCGTTAAATTCTATATCCCTAACCAGCAGCCAACTGTCCACTAATGAGGACACCCCCTCATCGGTTTGTTCACTTACAACAGTGTTTAAAGTGAGGGCTGTAAACATTACTGTTATCTGTTCTTCCATTAAAAAATCAATCAGTCGTATCAGCATAGCCTTCACTTCGCTCACCGAGCCAACAGTAACCAGGTTCGTAATCGGGTCCAGGATAACCACATCAGGCTTAAATTTATTAATAAGTTTATACATAGCTACCAGGTGCTGCTCTAATCCGTGCAGCGTTGGTCGCGATGCATGAAATTGCAGCAGCCCGCTATCTACATGCGGCTGTAAATGAATATCAATGGATTGCATGTTACGCACAATCTGTTTTGGCGATTCCTCGAACGCAAAATAAATGCAGCGTTTTTGCTCGTTACAAGTCTTGTTGGCGAAACAGGCGGCTATACTGGTTTTTCCGGTGCCAGCCGTTCCCGAAACCAAAATACTTCCCCCTTTAAAAAAGCCTCTGCTGCCCAGCATCTTATCAAGAGCCGGAATGCCCGACGAAATCCGTTCGGTTGATACCTCTTTTTCCAGCTTAAGTGAAGTAACCGGCAGCACAGATATGCCGTCTTCATCAATTAAAAAAGGATATTCATTTGTGCCGTGTATTGAGCCCCGGTATTTTAGAATACGCAAGCGGCGGGTAGATATTTGGTTAATCACCCTATGGTCCAACAAAATAACACAGTCGGATACGTACTCTTCCAGCCCCTGCCTGGTAAAGGAATTACCATCTCCACGCTCGCCGGTAATAATAGCGGTAACCCCCTTCTCCTTTAACCAGTTAAATAAGCGGCGCAACTCAGCCCGTAAAATACCTTGATTAGTTAGCCCCGAAAACAGGCTTTCGATGGTATCAAGCACCACGCGCTTGGCGCCAATGCTGTCAATAGCGTAGCCTAATCGGATAAATATACCTTCCAGATCGTATTCGCCCGTTTCTTCAATTTCGCTGCGGTCAATATGTACGTAATCCAGTTTTACCTTATTTTCGGCTTGTAGCCTCGCCATATCAAAGCCGAGCGAGGCCACATTCATGGCCAGTTCGTCGGTTTTTTCCTCGAAAGCCATAAAAACGCCCGGCTCGTTAGATTCCGTCGCTCCACGTACAATAAA
>JABDBM010000197.1 GCA_013288685.1 Bacteroidota bacterium
GCGGCACACAATAACGCATATCCGTTATTTTTAATTCGGTAGGCGAACTGTTACGGTTAACTTTGGAGGTAGCATGCGCCAGTGTTTCTTCAATTGGAGAAAACATAAAGCCGCTTAAAGCCAAACCGCCGGCCAACGCCGACTTTTTGAGGAAACTGCGGCGGTCGTCGGCCTGCATCTGATTAGATAAATCGTTCATTACTTTTTAGGTTTAAAAAGTGAATAATTGGGATTTATAAAAATACAGATTAAATGTTAAATCGCTCTTTTCGAAGACATAAAAAACGGCGTTCTCGGCTTTTCATTCATTCGCCGCTCAATTTGTTCGGCCATCCATTGAAAATATTCGCTCATGTAAGGGTCGTTAAATTTTTCCCTCATTTCGGTAACCAGCGGACGGAATTTCTCCCAGTTTGCATTTATAAACGATCCTAATGTTTTATCAAGCAGATCGACACTGATATACCTTTCAGCCAATAAAATGCCTATTGATTCCATCTGCTGCGAGAAATGGATAAATTCTATTTGATCAGCTGCCGGCCACGCTACCCATTCTTCGTGGGTTTGCGGTACTTTTTTACGGGTGATATAATGTATCATTTCGGCAAACTCTTTGCTGTGAAAGCTTCGCAGGGTTTCGAGCGTCAATCGCTCCCTTCGGTCTTTTTGGGCGGTTTTTACCTGTGCGATGCCGAAAATAAGGGCAACAATAACTGAGACAGTAAGAGCAATATTAGCGATAAGAGTAACCAATTCAGTAGTCGTCATAGTAGTTTTTCCGTTAGCAGCAAGATTTAAATTGTTGTTAAATATAGAAAAACTACATGCCGAAAAGAATTTGTCACTGCTGGTTGAAACTACTTACCCACCATTTGCTGTAGCCGAGCCGGATAGCGTGCACCTTCTATTTGTATTTTGGCGGCAGCCTCGTCAATATTTTTCAGATCTTCCGCAGTGAGTGTCACATTAACAGCACCTATATTTTCCTCCAGACGGTGTAATTTGGTAATACCAGGAATGGGCACTATCCACGGCTTTTGGGCCAATAGCCAGGCCAATGCTATTTGCGCGGGCGTTGCATTTTTTTGGGTGGCGATGCTGTTCATCAAATCAACCATTGCCTGGTTGGCTTTACGGGCTTCCGGCGAAAAGCGGGGTACGATATTGCGGAAGTCGGTTTTATCAAACTCCGTATTCTCGTTGATAGCTCCGGTTAAGAAACCTTTGCCCAGCGGACTAAAAGGCACAAAGCCAATACCCAACTCTTCCAGCGTAGGAATAATTTCATGCTCGGGTTCACGCCACCATAGCGAATATTCGCTTTGCAGCGCCGCTACCGGCTGCACCGCGTGGGCTTTCCTGATTGTTTCAGCGCCTGCTTCCGAAAGGCCGAAATGTTTTACTTTTCCTTCCTGTATCAAATCTTTCACTGTACCGGCCACATCCTCAATAGGAACGTTGGGATCTACACGGTGCTGATAAAACAGATCGATATGGTCGGTTTTGAGCCTTTTTAGAGAGGCTTCGGCAACGTTTCTGATAGTCCCGGGCCGGCTGTTGGTACCCTTGCCCGGCTCACCGCCTTCAAAACCAAATTTGGTGGCGATCACCACCTGGTCGCGAAATGGCGCCAAGGCTTCGCCCAACAGTTCTTCATTTTTATACGGGCCGTAGGCTTCGGCGCTATCAAAAAAGGTAATCCCACGTTCAACAGCGGCTCTTAAAAGTTTTATGGCATCCTGTATGTCGGTAGCCGGGCCGTAGCCAAAGCTTAGCCCCATACAGCCCAGCCCCATAGCCGAAACTTCGAGCCCGCTGTTTCCTAATTTTCGTTTTTCCATTATGTGTATTGTTATGGTTTTTTAGTTTTTACCACAGCGAAACAAAGACGTCACAGAGAACACGGAGTTTTTAAAAGCCTGATTGTCTGATTATTTTGCCTTTTTGTTTTTATTCTCTGCGTGCTTTGCGCCTCCTCTGTGTCTCTGCAGTTGAGTTATTCGAACAAATCGTTGTGAAATTACCTATATCTCGGCCAACGCATTATATTCCTCGTCTGTTACCCGCTCCAGCCAATCTACAATTCCTTTTTGGGTATTGGTGCTGATGGCAATATGGGTAAACTCGCTGTCGGGCGAGGCGCCGTGCCAGTGTTTTACTTCCGGGGCAATGGTAACCACATCGCCTTTGCGAAGTACTTGTATGGCTTTGCCTTTTTCCTGGTAATAACCAATGCCGTGGGTGGCAATAAGTATTTGTCCGCCCGGATGGGTGTGCCAGTTGTTGCGGGCGCCGGGTTCAAAAACTACATTGCCTATAACTGTGTTAAAAGTATCACTGTTGGGCACCAGGGGTTTCACCCACACAGTTCCGGTGAAGTAGTCGGCGGGGGCCGGATCGCCTTTTGGGAATATGGTGTCGGTTGATTGATTTTCTGTTGTATTCATCGTTTTTTGTTTTTTATATCATAACCCTTTTTACGAGGATGGGTTTTATTGCCGTTTTTTAAACCGGTGCAGCACCCTCAAAGCAGTTAGTTTGTTATCTATAACAAAAGTACATTGTGTATGTTGTCTGCGTTAACGATTATCAAACAAAAAAATAAGAATATCAAACAATCAAGCCCGTAATGCTTTTGGGATGGTGCCCGTCATTCGTTTAAAGTAATTATTGAAGTAGGTAGGATATTCAAAACCGAGTCCGTAGGCAATATCAGCAACGCTCCAATCGGTATGTTGCAGCAATGCCTTTGCTTCGCTGGTTATGCGCTCGGCTATGTGCGAGCTGGTGGGCCTGCCGGTTATTTCTTTAACAGAGCGGTTTAAATGGTTAACATGGATAGATAAATTGTTGGCATAATCAAGCGCGGTTTTTAACCGCAAGGGGCGTTGTGCACTTTCAATTGGAAACTGCCTTTCCAACAGATCAAGAAACAAAGAGGTAATGCGGGCGGATGCGTTTTGTTGTTTCAGGAAATTATCCGATGGCTGCATTTTCAAGGCTTCGTGGATAATTAAATTGATATAGTTGCGGATTAAATCATTCTTAAAGGCGTAATCGGTGCTTTGTTCCGACAACATTTTTTGGAACAGGGTAGCAATAAAGTACTGCTGTTCGTGCGCCAGCGAAAACACGGGCGTGCTGCCAATTTTAAATAGCGGCGATTCCTGGAAGCTTTCTGAGCGGTCGTGCGTTTTTAGGAATTCTTCGGTAAACAGGCAGGCATAGCCATGTTGCTGGGGTTCCATCAGATCCGAAGAATAGGGTATGTGGGGATTGCCGAAAAATAAAAAATCGCCGTTCATTTCGATACTTTTGCCGGCGTAATGAATAAGACTATGCCCGCTAACCAGGCAAATTTTATAAAAATCCCTGCGGCTATAAGTAGGCACCGGGTTAATCCCGGTTTCTATTGCATACACCTTAAAGCCTTTCAGTTTTAATTCGGTGGTGTTTAAATCATAGTTGCGGGGGATAGCCGGCTTGTTCATGTTACAAAATTAAGAAAATCAAATAATTTTTACAAACACGCCTAATCTTCAGCACGCGCCACCCAACCCGGCGCGTCATCAACTGCCTGGCGCAAAAGCAAATTCAATTGCGCTGCATGATGCTGAACGTGCCGCATGTTATACAACAAAATTTCTAAAACAGAATAATTCATGCCGTCTTCAAACTTTTCTACCCATCGTTCAGTTAATTTTTTCTCCGTTAATCCGGCAATTAACAGCCTGCATTTTTCTCTGCTTGTTTGTAGGTAGACCAACAATTCCGCTTTGCTGTAAATCCTGTCGGGTACAACATCGTCAATG
>JABDBM010000198.1 GCA_013288685.1 Bacteroidota bacterium
GTTTATGCCTATTCGTAAATATTTCTCCCTGCGGCCGAAATGACATTGGGGGAGGAGAGGTTTTTAAAATTGCCTGTATCCGCCGCGCACTACCTGTTGCTTATCCATTTGGGCCATTTGGCCTTTCATCATCTTTATCTGGTCGGCAAGTAATTTGTTTTTATCGTCCTTGGCGGCTTCCTGTAAGTAACGGGTTGCTTCGCGTTTATCGCGTTTGGCCATGCAGATTCCTGCTAAACTTAACTTAGCTAATGCAGTATTATGCGACATTTTCATGCCTAATGAAAGCGCTTTCTTAAAATACTTTTCCGATTTCAACGGTTGCTTGCGCGATTCAATCAAACCAATCAGCAAATTGTAATACCCCCATTGGTTTTTATGCAATTGCTTTTCGTAATTGGTGATCTTTAATAACCACTCTTCAGCTTTTTCTGATTTTTCTTTGCGTAAAAACCATTGCGCAATAATCATATTCTCGTTAAAAAAGAAGCTAAGCAACGTAATACCGCCTATCAGGAGTACTAAAATACCCCACCACCAAAAGCCAAAGGCGCAAAGCGCAACGGCCGCACCAAAAATTACACAGGCAACAACTAACCTTATTATATTTGACATTTTCTGTTAAAAATTACGGTGCAAATATCCGTTTATTTGTACGGTAAATCAACAATATTAAAATATTTATGGCAGTAGAGTTAGAACCATCGTGGCTAAGAGTTTTAGGTAGTGAATTTGACAAGCCTTATATGATTGAGCTTAAGAAATTTTTGAAGGACGAAAAACAAGCCGGACAAGTGGTATACCCTAAAGGCGGTGATATTTTTAATGCTTTTAACAAAACACCCTTTGATGATCTGAAAGTAGTAATTCTTGGGCAGGACCCATATCATGGCGAAGGCCAGGCACACGGCCTTTCTTTTTCAGTACAAAAAGGGATTGCTATACCGCCATCGCTGCGAAATATTTATAAAGAGTTGCTCACAGACATTCCCGGTTTTTCCATCCCGGGTCACGGAAATTTAACGGAATGGGCCGAACAAGGCGTATTGTTATTAAATGCGACCCTGACGGTAAGGGCGGGCCAGCCTAACTCGCACCAAAAATTTGGTTGGGGAACGTTTACTGATACCGTCATCCGTAAAATATCTGAAGAGAAAAAGGGGATAGTATTTATATTGTGGGGTGCATTTGCGCAAGCCAAAGCCGAATTAATTGATAAAACCAAACATCATATTATATCATCGCCGCACCCCTCACCCTTCTCGGCCGACAGGGGCTTTTTTGGATCGAAGGCGTTTTCGAAAACTAATGAGATTTTGGTAGGAGAGGGGAAGAAGGCGATTGATTGGCAGATACATTAGTGGATGTGCAAATGAGTGGATGTGCAGATGTGCAAATGCATCGATTGTTCATCATTCGATCCGATTATGTCATTTCTACTGAGGAACTAAGGAGAAATCTTTACGAATGTAAATAGCGGCGATGTATGGCGTTTAAGTCTATTTGTAAAGGTTTCTCACTGCGTTCGAAATGACATAGGGGAGGAATTGTCGTCTACTTTACAAATTTAGCCGCTACCCAATCTTTATTCTTTTTATGGCTGATGTACTTTAGTCCATATTTGCCGGCTTCTTCAGTAATAATATCCAAATCAGGCGTTTCATAAAAGCCGCTAAAATAAATTTCGCCACCAGGTAACAAGGCTTCGTTATACCGCTCCATTTGGTCGAGCAGGATGTTACGGTTAATGTTGGCTAAAATGATATCGTATTTTTCGTCAGGTATGACTTCTTTCGATCCGCAAAGGGCGGTAATGTTATTGATATTGTTTAAAGCCGAATTTTCGATGGTACTTTCGTAGCAAACCGGGTCGTAATCAATCGCCGTTACGGGGCCTGAACCCAGCTTAGATGCCATGATGGCTAAAATGCCGGTCCCGCACCCCATATCCAGCACTTTTTTTCCGGCAAAGTCGGTTTCCAGCGCCCATTCCAGCATCATGGATGTAGTTTGGTGATGGCCGGTACCGAAGGCCATTTTCGGATCAATCACAATTTCGTACGGAAATTCAGGTTTTGGCTGATGAAAAGTTGCCCGTACAAAAATTTTATCGCCAATTTCAATCGGTTCAAAATTGCTTTCCCATACTTCGTTCCAGTTTTTTTGTGGGATGAGCGTTATCTCATAGCTAAAACTAAACATGTCCTGGTAAACAGCCAGCGTTTCGTTCAAGGTTTCCTGATCAAAATCAGCCGAAGGGATGTAGGCTTTAAATCCAAAATCCACTTCCTCAAAAGTATCGAAACCAATCTCGCCAAGGGCATTAATCAGCAAGTCCTGTTGATAGTCTTCGGTGGGAATGGTGGTGAAAAGTAGTTCGTAGTAGTTCATGTTTTTTTAAGTCGGAAAAGTCAGTAAAGTCAGTAAAGTCAGTAAAGTAGTTTTAGTTTTCGCAGGTGAAGTCGAATCAATCAAAAAATGGAGCAGCTTAAGTCTTCGCTTCTTCGTGTTTCTGGCTTGCGGCCTTTTCCTTTTTTTCGCGTTCGAGCAATGCCAATATTAGTAAATCAATGATCCAATAAACCAATTGAACCATTGTCATAAAAACAAAGGTTTTGAATAAATGCCACATGCCATCGGGCTTGTCCCAAATTGCATAGCTGATACCGGCAGCAAACAAGGCGCAAATTAAAACCAATGAAATAAATGCCCAAACTCTGGCGGACCTGCCTTTGTTATCTGTACTTCGCGCTATTGGATTTACAATTAACAACTGTGTTAAAACCGCTACCACGAACAGCAAAGGCATTAAATACCGGTAGAATGACATAAAGGCAAGCAGGTTGCCCGCGCCCATTTCGTCGATACGTAAATCGAAATAGACGGAGCTATACCTTATCGCAACAAAGTAAATTGCAAAACCGGTAAACGGGGGCAGAATTACTTTGAGGAGTTTTTTCATGGTCTAAAAAAGTCAGTAAAGGCCGAAAAGTCAGTAAAGTCCGAAAGATGAAAAAACAACACGCCGACACAAAGTTTCTTTCCGGTCTTTCCCGACTTTACTGACTTTTCGGACTATATTAATTAAACACCTTTACAATATCCACAAAATCACGCGATTTCAACGATGCACCACCTATCAAACCACCGTCAATATCTGGCTGGGCAAATAATTCGGGGGCATTTTTAGGGTTGCAGCTGCCGCCGTACAGTATGGTGGTGTTGGCAGCAACTTCCTGGCCGTATTTCGCCGCAATTTCAATGCGGATAAATGCATGAATTTCCTGCGCCTGTGCCGATGATGCTGTAACACCTGTGCCTATTGCCCAAACCGGTTCGTAAGCTATAACCAAATTAACAAACTGTTCTTCTTCTAAATGAAACACACCTTCGGCTAATTGTGTTTTTATAATATTGAAATGCTCGTTGGCTTCGCGTTCCTGTAAAGTTTCGCCGATGCAAAAAATAGGAGTTAAACCATTAGCAAGGGCCGTATCTGTTTTTTTAGCTAATAATTCGTTGCTTTCGCCGAAATATTGGCGACGCTCCGAGTGGCCCAAAATAACATATTCCACGCCTACTGATTTAAGCATTTTGGCAGATATCTCGCCGGTATAAGCGCCTGATTCGGCTTGGTGAGCGTTTTGCGCGCCTACCGATACTTTATCATAACCTTTGGCCAGTTGCACGAGGCTATGTAAGTGTATAAACGGACTGCATACTACAGCCTGCTGTTTGCCGGTTATCTCATCTTTTACCATATTGATAACTTCCGAAAATAAGCTTAAACCTTCGTT
>JABDBM010000199.1 GCA_013288685.1 Bacteroidota bacterium
GTAAGAATGGTACTTTGCTGTAATTTCCAAACTGCATCCCTATCGTTGCCATCCGTTTGCAGCTCGAGCAACTGGATCATTTCATTTTTTTCAGCAATATTTTTTGCAAAATCATGCAGCTGCTTTGTGGCGTCTTCCAACTCACCGCGTGCTTTAACGATCATTTCCTGTTGGAGGCGTGCCCGTTTTCTTTGCTCGCGGTATATCAATACCGTGGCTCCGGTCACCAGTATCAATATCCCGAGCAACGTATCGCGCTCCAGGGTGCTAATGGTTTTTTGCGACTGGATATCAGCTATTTCCGCGCGGTTTCGCTCCAGGTCTATCTTTTGGCTTGCCCGCATCATTTGGAGTGCGCTGAATTTGCGGTTCAAACTGTCTTTTACAAAGATCGACGAATCCAGGTATTTAGCGGCGAGGAGGGGCTGGCTGGTCAATGCGTAGTATTTTGACATGATGGGATATAGGCGCTGAAAACGCTTGTATTGCCCCGAGCGGTTTACGTATTGCCGGCAAAGGGCAATTTGCTGACCTGCTTTGTTTAAATCTCCGTTCAAAATACTGATGTCGGCCAGCGCCATCAACGAACCGGAGGCCAGTCCCCAATCCGTTTCTTTAACGGCCTGGTCTACATCTTTCTGTAACAGCGGCACGGCCGCCGTATATTTCTTTTCCAAAAACAAGTTGTAACCAAGGTTGCCGCTGCCTATGCCAACCCAGGGTTCTTCTTTTTTTGCTTTCGCCATGCTGACGACACGTTTAAAATAGTATTCCGCCGAATCAGTCATGCCCAACTGCTGGTAACAAAGCCCAATTGTATTCGTGGTACTAATGTCAATCGGGAATGGCGCCAGCAGAACAGACGGCTCGGCCTGGATAGCCTGCAGGTCATAAAAGATGGCTTGCCTGAAATCGTTAAAAAAATAATGCTCATCGCCCATTTGTGTAAGGCATTCTGCTTTACGCGGAAATTCCGACGGTGTTAGGTATTTTACCATGTCATACACGCGCTGGTGATGTTCAAAGCCCTGTTCGTAATGCTGCATGTAGTCGAAATTGTATAAGGCGAGCATATTTTCAACCATAATTTGTACCCATAATTTTCCCTGTTTTTTTCCCTCCTGGTTCAAACTGTCCAGCATGGATAAAACAACATTTTTGTGCCGGTAATAAAAATAATGAATACGCGCCAGCGCCGCTTCTGCCAGCAGGTCGTCGTCATGGTTGTCGATAGCAAGCTTCCTGATGCCGTTGATCCGTTTAAATAGCGTTGCCGAATCCCGGTCAACCATATCCTTCATGTACAAGTTATTGAGGATTCGCACACGTTCTGCAAAAGTTTTGTGCAGAAGATTCTGATCTTGCGCAAATGAATTTGATGTTAAACAAAAACACATTCCGGCGGAAAACACCAGGTACCTGATAAAGTAATTTAAGCGACGACATTTCAGGAGCATATAAAATCCCAGCTTTTCTGATTGTATCAAATTTTTATGAAAGGGTACTCACAATTTAAAGCAAAATGTGGCAAAAAAGGTTATTCGCATGTCAAACAAAACAATCCTGTCCCCCTTTGCTTTTCCTTAAATAATACAGGGCTATTTTAATACCGGCTAATTACTCGTCTAAGATAAAATAAGCAGTTTTAAAAAAGAAAGATTTTTCGAATTTCACCCGCTAAAGGGTAAACATCATTTTTAATAGCACAATCCTGCCAGGCAAAGTATACGAACTGGCCGAAAAGGTATTTGCAGATAAATTAAGGTAGCTGTAATTTTTAACGTTCAAAAAGTTAACAGCGCTCAATTCAAAATCTGTTTTTAGTTTATTGAACCTGAGTTTTACCGATGCATCAGCAAAAAAATATTTCAGGTCATTTCCCTGTTGATAGGTATAGTAATGATCGCCCGAAAGTTTAAAAAACACGTTTTCTGCCGGGTTATAATTTATGGCTGCCTGCTGTACCAGCTGCTTAACGCGATAGCTACCCGCGCCAGCCGAAGATTTGCTGCTGGTTTGGTTTAAATAAGCTTTGTAGCTGAAGGTGACCTGGTCGCTTACTTTGGTTTCGGCGTTTGCGTTCAGGGTGGTTGAAATGGTATTGTACGGCAGCAGGGTATTATTGAGGATCTGATTTGAGCTGTTGGATTGCCATTGCACGCCGCCGCTAAACGTAGTACGCAGGGCAAAGTCATATTTGCTGATGGAGCCATTGACCGTCCACGAGTTGGTTGCGTTTTCAAAAGGAAGTACAATGCGCTGTTGAAAATTGTCGGTAATAATGCCGGACGAGATATTATTAGCCAAAATATGATTGAACGAAGTATTGATGCTGAAGAAAAAGAGTGTAAGGGCTTTGCGATAATTAAAACCTAATGCCGCCAGTTGGTTTTTACTTTGCGTTAAACTGGCGTTGTTGGCATAAAAGCTACGGTAATCTGTTAAAATATAACCATGGTAAACATCCTGTATAGTGCCGGTGTTGTTACGGTAATTGTAAAGCAGGGTGAAATAGTTTTCGACGGATACAAGGTACTTAACAAATAACCGCGGATTAAAATATAAGTGGGTTAAACTTTTGTTAAGCTTATACAAGCTGTCGGCATAGCTTATTTGCTGCAGGCTAAGCGGCAGGTTTAAGGTTATTTTCAGGATATTTCCGGGAAGGTCATAAGCAGCCTCCGCATAAACTTTTTTCCTCGACCAGTTTAAGTGATTCAGTGAACTATCAGATGCAAACGTATTGCTATTATTTAACTGTATTGCGCTCAAACCCGACTGAAGCGTTTGCGACTGCAGCATGAAACCGGCCTTAAAACTTTGAGTTATATAGTTTGACGGTATTTTGAACGACAAATAGTTATTAGTAAACCACGTTGGGATATTGGCGGTTTGCACCAATTGATTATAATTAACACCGTTGTTAAAAATATCGGCGTTAAAATTGGGCTCAATGGTCCTGTTTTCGGGCTCACTTATGTGGTTGATATAGGAATAAACCTCAAAAATATTACCCGACCTGGGGGATTGCATATAATTGAGCTCGTTCGAAAAATTGATGGTATTGTCATTAAACACCTGGTTAACGGCTGCGCCGTTAGTATTCAGTGCCGAATGATAGTTTTTTTGGCTGTAATCGGTTATCAGTTTATCATCAAGATAATATTTGTCCTTATTGATATTGAGCGCAAACTGTGCATGCAAAATATCAGGGCGGTATTTGTTTTTCTCAGTCTCTGCATATTTTACGGTATCGCCGGGTAAATAAATCTGTGTTTGCTCTTTATAATCCTGGTGCTGGGTATCGTGCAGGTAATAAAAATTAATCCGCAGTTGTTCGCCTTTTTTAAGATTTACCAGGTTATTTGCATTCAACAAGGCCGACTGATTAAACAAGTATCTGTTTTGCAGCAGATCGGGGTTGGGAACCGCGCCCAATGAAAGGACAGAAGCCGGCTGATTATTATCATTTTTTTGCAGATATTCTGAAAAGTTATGAGATATCACATTGTTTGCTACATCATCGCCCACATTGTTTCCTTTCAGGTAATTAATGGCTTTATAAGCATCTTTAAACATCATGGCATTAAGGTCCTCATCATAATTACCCGGCAAACCTGCGCCGATGCTCTCCTGTCCCACCAACTGAAGCTTTGCCCCTTTTTTTATAGTGAGGTTTAGCGCCACATCTTCGCTCACCACTTTATTCTGCAGCATTTTTATATGCTGATCGTTTTGGATCACCTGCACCTGGCTAACTACGCCTTGCGGGAT
>JABDBM010000200.1 GCA_013288685.1 Bacteroidota bacterium
TCAGCTTTTGTCGGACGAAAGGGCTGGCGCGATTTCACCTGCATCTGCAAATTCACGGATCAACGCTTTGCGAAACCTCGATGTAAGGAATGATATCGAGAGATTTTTTTACAGGAAATCGGTCAGCCAGCAATACAATTTAAATTTTCGCGGAGGGGGGAATAAAAGTGACTATTACATATCGTTAGGGGATGACAACGATTTCGGCAACCTTGTTGGGAATACCAATGACCGAATAACCATTAACGGCAATTACAATTTTTATCCCTTTAAAGGGTTACAGTTTTCGGTAGGGGTAAACTATACAAAAACAGATAATCAAAATAACAGTACCCTTTCCGGAATTCAGGTTAGCGGGAAAGGCGGCATTTATCCTTATGCGCAATTGGCAGATCGGAATGGCAACCCATTAGCAATTGTAAAAGATTATCCTTTGAGCGTAATTAATAGTCCGGCGTATTCCCAATTTCTCGACTGGAATTATCGCCCGCTGGATGAATTAAAAAATGCTGATAACACTACCGGAGCTTTTGACAACCGGATCAATCTTGGATTAAAATATAGTTTTTTAAGAGGTTTTAGTACAGAAATTAAATACCTTTTTGAGAATACCCAAAGCAGTACAAATGACTATTTGAACGAAAATACATATTATACGAGAAACCTCATTAACAGATATACTCAACAAAATGCAGACGGTACGTTATCTTACCCAATACCAATAGGGGGTATTTTACACGAGGGAAACGCATCATTAATTGCTAACCGTTTACGCGGTCAGTTAAACTATTCGAAAGATTGGGATAAAAACTCACTCACGGTCATATTGGGTTCTGAGTTAAGTTCAGCTGTTGGCAATTCAATACAACAGGCACCAGCCTATGGCTATGATACGAACACGGGTGCTAATTATACAAATATCGACTATCTAAATTATTATGGTATCAATCCAAGAGGATCAGGCAGTTTACAGATACCAAATGGTCAGGGATATTCCAAGACAACAGATCATTTTCTCTCCTATTTCAGTAATGCTGCTTACACTTACGATAGCAAATATACCTTTTCAGTCAGCGGCCGTAT
The DNA here is from genome assembly GCA_013288685.1 of Bacteroidota bacterium. Classification (GTDB taxonomy): domain Bacteria; phylum Bacteroidota; class Bacteroidia; order Sphingobacteriales; family Sphingobacteriaceae; genus Mucilaginibacter. Next base: position 1,084 of record JABDBM010000200.1, read on the forward strand.
CGACAAATCCAACCTTTTTGGCGTAAACGCAAATCAAAAGGCTGTTCCATTATATTCAACCGGTCTTTTATGGGATTTAAGTAAAGAAGATTTTTATCATCTTCGCTGGCTTCCACAGGCAAAATTAAGGGCCACCTATGGCTATAATGGCAATATCAATAAAACAGCAACGGCTGTAACGACCATCAGCCAGCAAAGTAATTCTTATTACTCGGGAACCCCATATGCTATAATCGCTAATCCCGGCAATCCTGATTTGATGTGGGAAAAAGACAGGATGATCAATTTAGGAATTGATTTTGGCTCAATAAACCAAATCTTAACCGGATCAATGGAGTTTTATTTCAAAAACGGAATAAATTTATTCGGGAACTCATCCTTGCCGCCATCAACCGGCTATAGCACTTTTTTTGGAAACACAGCCAGTACAAGCGGTCACGGAATAGATATTACCCTTAACAGCCACAATATTTACCATGATAAATTTAAATGGCTCACCTCTTTTCTGTATAGTTACGCGGCGGATAAGGTAACCAAATATAATGTTCAAGCCCCTGCTACTACTTATCTAACGGCAGGAAACGGTAACGCAGGTACAATTACGCCGCTGGTGGGCGGACCTTTATTTGGTATCTATAGTTACCGGTCAGGCCCGCTTACACATAATACAGGCGATCCGCAGGGTTATCTAAATGGTCAATTAAGTACGGATTACCCGACAATTATAAAAGATACGCCAACCGAGGCATTGGTTTACAACGGCCCCGCCAGACCGACAGCCTACGGCTCTTTGCGCAATACGTTTATTTACAAGGAATGGTCCTTATCATTTAACCTGATTTATAAGCTCGGCTATTATTTTCGAAGATCGTCGATACAATATGGTGGCTTATATAGCTGGTTAGGAAATGTTGATTTTAGCAAGCGCTGGCAGAGGCCGGGTGATGAGCAAACTACAACGGTTCCATCAATGCAATTGCCGCCGGTAGATGCTAACAGGGATTACTTTTATACTTTTTCACAAACCCTCGTCGATAATGGAGATCATATCCGGTTTCAGGACATTAGCCTGAATTACGATCTCACAAAATCGCTATGGAAAAATTCTCCTTTTATAAATCTTACACTCTATGGCTATATAAATAATGTGGGTATTCTATGGAAAGCTAATCATGACGGCCTTGACCCGGATGTTTTTTCCACTACCGGAACAACAAGTCTACCTATTCCAAGAACCTACTCCATAGGAATTAAATCAAATTTTAAATAATTGAAAGATGAAAAAAGTTTATTTCTTACCCTATATATATATTATGCTAATCGGATTGCTGATAATCAGTGGTTGTAAAAAGCAAGATGCCTTTCTCGACACAAAACCTAACCAGGCTTTAGCTGTGCCATCCACATTAGCCGATCTTCAGGGATTGGTTAACAACGAGAGCATATTTAATTTAAACTATCCATCGCTGGGCGAAGTTTCTACAGATGATTACTATGTCGATCCCGGATTTTGGCTAAGTTCCGGAACCACTGAAAAAAACGCCTATATATGGGCCAGGCAAATTTACGAGGCAAATACCAATGTAGGCGATTGGAGCTATTCGTATCAACAGGTGTATTATGCCAATACGATTCTTAATATACTTCCGGGTATCAAGGCGTCAGTTAGCCAGCAAACGCAGTTTAATACGATAACGGGCAGCGCCTTATTTTACAGGGCTATTGCATTTTATAACCTTGTTCAGACTTTTGCGATGCCCTATGATTCAACGTCTGCCAGTAAGGATTTAGGAGTACCGATGCCATTAAAACCCGACCTGAATGCGAAAGTTGCAAGGTCAACGGAAAGCCAGTGTTATACCCAGGTTATCGCTGATTTAAAAACAGCGCTTAATTTATTGCCAGACGTGCCGACCATAAAAACGCGGCCATCTAAAGCCGCTATTTTCGGTTTACTTTCCCGGATATATCTTGTATTGGGGAATTATAGCCAATCCCTTCAAAATGCTACGGAATGTCTTTCGTTGTATAATCAGCTGCAGGATTTCAACAACCTCAATCCATCCGCATTTCCGGTTTACCCTAAATTTTCACCCGAAGAAATATTCCACGCCGCATTAACAGGGTACGCTACGATTGGGTTTCAGGCCCAGGTAGACAGTGATTTATACCGTTCATTCAATTCCCCTAATGATTTAAGGCCATCAATTTTTTTCTACAATAATAACGGACAAATCGAATTCAACAGCCAGTTTGATGTAATGAATAATGTATCAAATCCTATTTCAACCAATGAAATGTATTTGAATAAAGCAGAATGCGAAGCCCGGTTAAATGATAAAAGTTCTGCTATGAACGACCTTAATATTTTATTAGTGGAACGTTGGGCTGCGGGAACCTTTAAGCCTTATTTGGCATCTTCTGCTGCCGATGCACTTATTCAGATATTAAAGGAAAGACGGAAAGAACTGGTATTTACAGGTTTGCGCTGGAGTGATTTAAGAAGATTGAATAAGGATAGCCGTTTTGCAGTGACACTCCACCGCAATTTAAATGG
>JABDBM010000201.1 GCA_013288685.1 Bacteroidota bacterium
TGATTAAACCGGCCAACACGCAATTCATCATTCACCCACAGGTAAATCAATAAAGTACAAGCCAGCCCGGTTGAAAGCCCAAGCAGGTTAAGGATAGTAAACTGGCGGTCTTTCATGAAGCTGCGCCAGGCGAGTTTGATATTGTTCATGGTTAATTAATTTGGTCATTCGCTTCGCTGTCATTGGGCTGAACTCGAATTCTTGGAATTAGAGTTCTACTCACTTCGCAGACTCTTAACCGGATTCATCAACGCAGCTTTTATTGCCTGGTAGCTGATGGTGATTACAGTTATCAGCAAAGTTGCAACTCCGGCTATCATAAAAATATCAGTACCGATAGTTACGCGATAGGCGAAGCTATTGAGCCATTGATTGGCGGCCCACCAGGCTACCGGGAATGCGATAATCACCGCTACCAAAATCAGCTTCAAAAAATCTGTTGATAATATCATCACTACGTTGGCTACTGTAGCGCCTATCACTTTGCGGATGCCTATTTCCTTTTGCCTTTTTTGCGCTGTAAATGCAGCCAATCCGAAGAGGCCCAGGCACGAAATTATGATTGCCATGCCAGCAAAATAGCCCGACAGGGTAGCTACCCTTTGTTCGGAGGCGTATAAGGCCTGGTAGTCTTCATCTAAAAATTTATATTCAAAGGGTAGGCCTGGGTTGTACTGTTTATATAGTTGCCCGATACGGGCAATAGTTTCTTTTTCTGTTCCTGCTTTTATCTTAACCATAATGTTGCTGGTGTTTTTGCGGTAACTTAAAAAGAATGGCGACATTTTTTTATACAACGACTCGAAATGGAAATCTTTCACCACGCCGATTATCTTTTCGGGCCTGCCCCAAAGCTTAACGATTTTGCCAACCGGATTTTTAAGCTCCATCGCCGCAATGGCAGTTTCATTAAATATCACGGCATCGGTATCGGATACAAAACCGGCCGAAAACGGACGCCCCTCCTGCATTTTCAGACCCATCGTTTCCATAAAATTATAGTCAACATATAGCCCGCTAAACTCAATGCGATGTGTTTTCCCTTCCCAGTCGATACCGCCACCGCCGCTGTGGTTGCCCAACATATCGCCTTCCATGTCTGATGCATTTACCACGCCGCCGGTGTTTTTAACATCGCGCAGGAAAGCCTGTTCATTTTGCTGTAATTTTCCATCATTAACAAAATGGATAATATGATCCTTATTGTACCCCAGGTTTTTGGTTTGCACCAATTTCATCTGCCGGTAAACTACCATTACCGATACAATTAATATGATAGATATAGCAAATTGAAACACGACCAGCCCTTTGCGGATAACCGTTTCGCCGGCGGACGCTATCAACCGCCCTTTTAACACTGCCGCAGGTTTAAATCCCGAAAGGTAAAGGGCCGGGTAGCTACCTGATACAAGGCCCGTGATGAGTGTAACCACCGCGATACACCCGACCAGCCCGGGGGTGAGTGTAAGCACAAGATCTTTACCGGTGATTGCTTTAAATTCGGGGAGCACAAGGTAAACTAAGAGCATTGCAAGTATTACGGCCAAAATGGTCATCAGCATCGACTCGCTTAGGTATTGATAAATAAGCGTATTGCGCGACGCGCCAACTACCTTTTTTATACCAACTTCCTTTACCCGCTTTGATGCCTTTGCGGTAGACAAATTCATGAAATTGATGCAGGCGATAACCAATATGAAGATGGCTATTATAGAAAACAGCTTCACATAATCGATACGACCGCCGACCGGGGCGCCATTTTCATAGTGGTTGTATAGGTATTGATCGGTATACCGCTGCAGGAATAAAGTACCCGCCCATTTCAAGCCACCATCACCCGCCTTAAATTTTGATCTGATAAAGTTTTTAATCTTTTCATTAACAGCTGATGCATTAGTGCCATCCTTTAAAACTACATAAGTAGACTCACTGCTGCTTAGCCAGTTGATGTTATGTTTTATTTTTTCGGCATACAAAGCGTTGGGAAACACCAGGTCGAATTGCATGGATGAGTTAACAGGTGGAGCCTCGAAAATGCCAGCTATCACATAAGTGCCGTTTAGCGGCTGCGATTGCCCGTTTCCTCTATCCCATTTTACAGTTTTGCCGATTATATTTTGTGTTCCATTAAATAATTTAGTCGCCATTGCCGATGACAGCAGCACACTTTGATTATTTGGAAACAGCTTGTCTTTGTCTCCTTTGATAAGGTTGTATGAAAAAACACTGAAAAAATTGGGGGTAACGTATAATTCACCGGCTTTAATGCCTGCACCGTTTACCGAGAGAATACCTTTCGGGTTGTCATCCTGATCGGGGGCCTTTATAATTACAGTTTCCTTTATCTCCGGCATTTCATCCGTCAACGCTTTAGCTAAATTATCGGGGGTGGCCCCTAATGTTAAAACCTCGCCTTCATTTAGTGGCACGTTTTGCATTACCTGATAAAGGTTTTTAGCGTTTTGATGAAAATTATCGACGCTAAGTTCACTGCTTACCCACAAGTAAATCAGGAAGGTACAGGCCAGCCCGGTTGAAAGCCCAAGCAGGTTAAGAACAGTAAACTGGCGGTCTCTCATAAAGCTGCGCCAGGCGATTTTGATATTGTTCATGATGGGTTCATTTGTTCACTGGTTCATTAGTTGTGCTGAAATACTGCCAACTGAAAACTGCTTACTCACTTTTTAGACTCTTCACCGGGTTCATTAAGGCTGCCCTTATGCTCTGGTAACTCACGGTTAATAATGTGATGGCTAATGCCCCTATTGCTGTTACCGCAAATATCCACCAGTTAATTTCGGTGCGATATTGGTAGTTTTGCAGCCAGTTATGCATCAGGTAATAAGATACGGGCGCAGCAATAAGCAGTGCAATAATTACCAGCGCCACAAAATCTTTTGAGAGCAATTGCCATAGGTTAAATACCGTAGCTCCTAATACTTTGCGAACCCCTATTTCCTTAATGCGTTGTTCAGCCATAAACGAGGCCATGCCAAATAAACCAAGACAGCTAATAAAAATGGCCAGGCCTGCAAAGCAGCTTGCAAGCTTTCCGATGCGTACTTCATCGCCGAATTTTTTACTGTACTCGTCATCCACAAACTTGTAATCGAAGGGATCTCCGGGGGCATATTTTTTGCAAATAGCTTCTATGTTGGTCAGGGCCGCAGCAGTGCTCACCGCTGAATTAATTTTAATATTTATTATCCCGGCATAATTAATGACATAAAACACGGTCGGTCGTATCGGCTCATAGGGAGATTCAACAATCATGTTTTTCGTAACGCCAAGCACTGTATACTTTTTGTCGTCCCAATTTACTGTCTGGCCGACCGGGTTTTTAAGGCCCATATATTTCACAGCTGCTTCATTTAAGATCAGTCCATTTAAATCTGCCGACGAAGAGTTTTGAAAGTCGCGGCCATCCACAAATTTCCAGTTTACTGTTTTGCCGTAACCCGGCGTTACCGCGAAGGTGGCAAACTCCCCGGCGACATTAGGATCCTTGCCTTGCCAGTTGAAGCCGCCGCCCGAGCCGCTCCCCCTTGTAATCTGGTTCCCGGATTCAGCA
>JABDBM010000202.1 GCA_013288685.1 Bacteroidota bacterium
AATAATGATAATAATGCTACAAATGCCCATACACCTTCTAATACCACGAATGGATAAAAACTAATTAAATATGAAGAATAACAACAAATGCCTGCACCAATAAAATTCATTGAACCGTAAATCCTGCTTTGTGTATGTAGTTTTTTATATAGGTTTAATAAGAAAGCTATCAGTAGTATAATAACACCAACCGAGGCAAGTATGTCTGATATATTCATTAAGCTTCTTTTAACTCTGTTAATTCAATCCAACGCATACTTTTCTCATCCAGGCTATTATTTAATATAGTTATTTCTTTCAGTATATCGTTTAGTTTGCCTGGTTCTATACCTACTGTATTAAGCTCTTCGTTCCTCTCCCTTATTTTTATTTCGATGTCTATTATCTCTTTTTCTATAGTTTCCAGTTCTTTTGTTTCTTTAAAGCTTAGCTTAGTTTTCTTAACTGTCGGTGCCGGGGTGGTTTCAGTACCCGTACTGCGTTTATTTTGTTGTTTACTCTCCTCCAGTTCAATCCGATACGACGAATAATTTCCGTTGTAGATTTTCACATGACCCTTCTCTTCCATTATAAAAAGCTGATCAGTCAGCTTGTCTAATAGATATCTGTCGTGCGATACAAGCATTAATATACCCGGATAGTTAGTTAAAAACTCTTCAAGTACATTTAAAGTATCAATATCTAAATCGTTGGTAGGCTCATCCAGTATTAAAAAATTGGGGTTCTTAATAAGGATACTCATTAATTGTAATCTTTTCTTCTCGCCGCCGCTTAATTTTGCCACAAACCCGTATTGCTTAGCAGGAGGGAAGAGAAATAAGGTGAGCAAGGCCGATGCCGATATCTGCTTCCCATCGGCCATGGTAATAAACTCGGCAACGTTTTTTACCACATCAATTACTCTTTCATCGTCCTTAAATGCAATACTCGATTGGTGAAAATACCCAATAACGGTTGTCTCGCCCTTGTCTATGTTTCCTTTGTCTGGCTTTAATGTGCCAGTAATCAGGTTTAATAAGGTCGATTTTCCACTGCCGTTTTTACCCGCCAAACCAATCCTGTCGCCTTTTTTGAATATGTAGCTGAAATCATTGACGAACGTTTGACCATGGAATGCTTTGATGAGATGATTCATCTCCATTATTTTATTCCCCTGGCGGGCAGTTTTTACGCTTAATTCTACTTTTTGCTTAGGGCCGCCATTTTTTGTTTTATCCTCTAAGTCGTAGTAAGCATCAATACGCGCTTTTGATTTTTGTGCCCCTTGCTTGTGGCTGGCGGCGCATCCACTCCAATTCCTTTCGCAATAAGTTAGAGTTTTTTGCGAACGTAGCTTCGTCAGCGCTTTCACGTTCTGCCTTTTTCTCGAGGTAATAGCCGTAGTTGCCTACATAGGGGATAATTTTTCCCTTATCTATCTCTAATATCTCGTTACAAACATTGTCTAAAAAATACCTGTCGTGGGTAACCATCAGGATGGTTTTTGATCCGTCGGTCAGTAGCTTTTCCAGCCATTCAATGGTGTCAATATCCAAATGGTTGGTAGGTTCATCCAAAATATAGATATCAGGATCTTCAATCAGTAGCTTAGCTAAAGCAAGGCGCTTTTTTTGACCACCCGAAAGCGTAGTAATATGCTGGTTAAGGTGATGAATATCCAGCCGGCCTAATATCGTTTTTATTTTGTATTCGTATTCCCAGGCATCAACCCCCGCTCATTTCTTCCATTACCTGTTCAATCGCTTTCGAATTGTCAGGATCGTTTTCCAATAGCTCCTCATACTTTCTAATCAGTTGCTGCTGCACATCATCGGCATGGAAAATATAGTCGCTTATGGTAACGGCACCTTTAAAGTGAGGGTCCTGCTCGAGGTAGCCCAGGTTTAAATCGCGCATTTGGGCAACCTTTCCTTCGGTAGGTTTAAGGCTGCCGGCTAATAGTTTTAATAACGTAGTTTTCCCGGCGCCATTGATGCCAACTAAGGCAACCCTGCGACCGCGGTTAATACCAATGGATACATTTTTAAAAAGCCATTGATCATGGAAAGAATGGCCGAGATTTTCGGCAGAAATGTAAGTACTCAATTTATTTCTTTTATTTTATCAGATGTATATACGAATACACCCTTTTCGTCTTTTAGTGATTTTTTTAAACATGGCCTTTGCTACAGTTTGCGCCGGAATGCTCCTGTATTTTTTTAAACTGCCCAACAGCAGCGGATTAATTACAGACATTAATCGGATCACCATTTTTTCGGCTAACCGGCGCTCCCTTCTTTTTCCGGTTAAAACCGAGGGTTGATAGATATGTAAGCCAGGCATTCCGGCCTTCTTTATATCCAGTTCGGTTTCGCCTTTTACCCGTGTATACAAGTGTTTGCTGTCGGGATTTGCGCCAACGGACGACACCAGGTGATATTGCTTCATTCCATTTTTTGCCGCTATTTGTGCCAGTTTTAATGGAATATCGTGTTCAATATTGCGATAATCATCAAGGTTAGGTGTTTTTTTCAGGGTCGTTCCCAAACAGCAAAAAAACGAATCGCCGGTTATATAATCAGCATAGTCGTCGAGTTTATCAAAATCAACAATAACTGTAGTTAGCTTTTGCGAGTTATACTTTGATTTTTTCCGAACAAGTATAGTAATTTCACTATAGTCGGGATGATGCAGCAGAATGTCGAGTAGGGTACTGCCAATTAGTCCGCCGGTGCCGGCTATTACTGCTTTTTTTACCATTTTTTTTGAAAATTATTGCAAAAATACATATTATTATATTATGGTATAAAAATTGTATGTTTAAACATATAAATTAACAAACAATGGAGCAAATATTTTATTCCGCTGCTGAGCGCGGTACAAACGACATAGGCTGGCTTAAGGCTAATTTCTCATTTAGCTTTGGCCCCTATTATAACCCTGCAAAAATGCACTTTGGTGCCCTGCGTGTTTTAAACGATGATATAATAGCCGCCGGCCGTGGTTTTGGCCTGCATCCGCACGATAACATGGAAATCATCACCATTCCATTAGCAGGTGCCCTGGAGCATAAAGACAGCATGGGCAACATCGGTGTGGTAAAAGCCGGCGAAGTACAGGTAATGTCGGCAGGTACCGGAGTTGAACATTCTGAATATAATCACTCGCAAACCGAAGCAGCCAATACCCTGCAGATATGGCTTTACCCAAAAGAGATGAACATTGCTCCCCGCTACGATCAAAAGAGCTTTACCGATGTAATGAAATTAAACGAATTAACCACCCTGGTGTCACCGGCGAAAAGCGAGGATACTTTATGGATTAACCAGGACGCCACTTTTTCCATGGGTAATTTTGATGCCGGTAAACAAATTAATTACCAGGTAAAAACAACGGGCAATGGTGTGTACATTTTTCTGCTGGAAGGGGCGTTGAAAATAAACAATACCCATTTAAATAAACGCGATGCTTTGGGAGTTTATAATACCGACTCGGTTACCATAGAAACGGCGGCTGATTCGCGTTTGCTGATTATTGAAAC
>JABDBM010000203.1 GCA_013288685.1 Bacteroidota bacterium
TGGGGCTATTGTAGGCAGCGCATTTGTGAAGCTATTGGGCGAAGAAAATTATTTGGCAAAGATACCGGAGTTTATTGAGGCGATAAGGCCATGAAATTAATAACAGGTCCGAATTTGCGTACGTTAAAAATCAAACGACCATGAAAACTTTGCAAACTTGGCTTTAGGATTTTTTGCCTGTACCAAGGCAAAAAAATTATCGACCGTTGAAAAATATCGCTCACAAAACATTACTTCGCGATCTTTCCCATTGGATTTAAACTTTATTCTCCAAAGGTACCGCTGCCCGATACGCGTCATCATCATTTGCACAAAATAAATATCTTGCAGGTCGATATCTTGAGTTGACAGCCACCTAACGATGTACATCTTATCGGTGTTATATTCTATATAGACGGGCACATAAAAAATAAAATAACTTATACCCGTCATTAGCAAAATAACGGGTAAAAACACCTCCGGCGAACTTGGAGAACTGAAAAGAACGAGCGTAATAACTCCAATAAATATTATTACCATTATTTTGGCGATAATCAGCTTGCTCGATAGCGGTCTGCGTTGCATCTATTTAAATTTATCAAGCGTAATATTAGTGAGCTTTTGCTCAACAATAACAATAAAATCCTTTATTAGGTGCGTATCCCTGTCTAAATTATAAGCTATCTTTAATTCTTCCAGGGCTTGGCCGTAGTTGCCGATTTCCAAATAATACAAACCTAAATTGCGATGTGCATAGGGGTTTGTGTCGTCGATATTTAGGCCTTTTTCAATATCATTCAAACAGTAGTCCATAAGGCCCAATTTCAATTTAGCATAGCCTCTGTTTGTATAAGCATAGGCCGATTTGGGGTCAATTTTTATTACTTTATCAAAATCGGCAATCGCAGCCACATAATCTTCAAAAAGAATATAAGTGTAGCCCCTGTTTGAAAGTGAATATACATTGTTACTATTTAATTCTAAGGACCTGTTATAATAAGTTAAGGCAATATCAATTTCGTCTAAACGGGATTCAATTACGCCAATATTAAAAAAATTAGCAGAATCGAGGCTTTGCTAAATTGAAATTGGGCCTTATGGACTACTGTTTGAATGATATTGAAAAAATTAGCTGACTCGTGGCTTTGCCAAGTGGGTGTATTAATCAGCCCGCTATAAAAGTTCTTAGCCGCCCTAAATTGCTTAGTCTGTATGTAAGATGAGGTGATTATATTTAATGCGTCTAAAGTAACAAAATTCAAATTTAGGTTTTGAAATAAGCCAATTGCCCCCCTGTAATCGCCTTCAGCATATAATTTATAAGCCGATGATAGTCTTTTAAGATTATCCCTATTGTTTATCAATCTTTTAATCAATGTGCCATCATTGTAGGTTATACTACCACTGAAAGTTTTAATTGGATTACCATTGGGATATAAATTTCGCAAATCAATGATAGCCGAAACTAAGAAAAACAGCGTTAAAAGTTTAAGAAAGCCATTAAAATCAAAACACCAAACCACCAATATAGCTGCAATTGCCAAAATAAATGAAAACAAAGGCCCCAAAAGCAATACGCTTAGCCGTTTGTAAAAGCTATCGGAAAGAGTTGAATAATTAACCATCCCGCCCCACCACCTTAGTGGATTCAACGTAAAATAGATCCTGAAACGCCGGCTTAATTTCAGGGATTTTGATTTATTATAGTCACCATACGAACCCAGGAAAATTTCAACATCGTTTTCGGTAAAAATTAACGCAGGAATAGCGTGGCCCAATTCATGAATTAACGTGGTTAGTAGTCTTGCAAAAATCGCAATCAAAACAAACAAAGGCACTATTACCAATGGGAAAACCCAGCTATCATTCATTAAAAAAACCGTTAAATGTTGTCATTAAACATCATTTTAAATATACAAAAACTAAACTAATCTCTAATTAACTTCAATCAATTCCTATTAATGGCCGCGGTTACGTCGTTCCCAACTTTTTATCCCTAACCGGCTGTCTAAATTATCGAAATTGGTAAAAAAGCAAAGCAATTCTGCAACCAATTTACGGACTAATTAATAATATTATTTTATGAGTTAAGTTATTAATAATCAACCTATTTCTGCATATTTTCTTAACTTTTGCTTTCACCACACGTATAAATGCGCTGTATAGACATAGGCAGTTGACTGAACCTTATCACATGCCTGGGCCTAATAACATATTTTATCATGGTGGTTTCGTATTTGCAGAGGAAGTTGGGGGATATTTCGATATCCAGGAAGTTGTTTTTTACCGTGGGGATAATGGCAATACTAGTGACGATAGAATTATGTACGCTGGCGTTTGCTGTGCGAACGCTCTCATCCGTCAGGGCATTTATAAACGGCGAGGGGCTATGGTCAAAGGCGCAAAAAGATGCGGTTTATACGTTGTTTGTTTATGCCCATTCGCACAACGAGAAAGATTACCAGGCTTTTCGCGATTATCTGAAAGTATCGCAAGGCGATAATATAACCCGCATCGAGTTGCGTAAAGCACACCCCAATCTGGCGGTTGCCCGGCAGGGATTTATTGAAGGGCTCAACAATCCTGATGATGTTGACGGTATGATTTCTTTACTCATACGCTTTAATAAGGTATCGTATCTCAGCAGGGCTATTAATGCATGGGGAAATGCCGAACAATCAATGGAGCAATTAATTGCAATGAGCAATGATCTGTATGTAATAATTGGCTCAAAAAATGTTTCTCAGAAAGAAATTGACAAGGTGTTGCAGAAGGCCGAGGTATTGAATCGCAAGGTAACTTTGCAGGAAGATGAGTTTTCGTCCACACTTGGTGAGGGTTCGCGATGGATGGAGAAAATTATTTTGCGCTTGCTGCTTACGTTATCTTTCACCATAGCATCAGTCAGCATTTTAATTACCATTTCGGTAAGCCGCGGTATCGAAAAAGGACTTAAGGCCACCATTGACTGTTCAGCTTCGCCCCAAATAATAATGGCTTTGTTAAGGTATGAAATGGAGTGAAACCGGGTGATAAGCTTTATCATCCCGTCAACGTCATCCGGGTGATTGCGGCCTTCAATAAAACCCTGGCGGGCAGCCCGCATATCGGGATTGGGCTTAAGCAGTTCTAACCGGGTCTTGTTATCGCCCAGGGGGACTTTTAAATAATCGCGAAAAATTTGATAATCCTTTTCATCGTGTGAATGAGCGTAGACAACCAGGGTATAAACAGCATCCTTTTGCGCTTTTGACCATAAGCCTTCACCGTTTATAAAAGCTCTTACTGAGGAAAGGGTGCTAACCGCAAAAAACAACGTAAACAACTCCAAACTTACCAGTAAAGCCATAATGGCTATGGTGAAATATAATTTTTTGGCGATGGAAATATCGCCCAGTTTGTTTTTAAAGAACGAAATTATCATAGAGCGCTACCCATAAAATTGTCAGTTTACCGCTGTTTTGTTAAATGATGATGGAAATAATATGTTGATACTAAACTTTTAAGTGATGAAAATAG
>JABDBM010000204.1 GCA_013288685.1 Bacteroidota bacterium
CGGCAAAAAATCAAAAGGTAAAAGAATTGCTTTTGCGGAAAATCCTGACTTTGAACGCGGAATTTTCTATCATCGAAGAACTTAGAGAAACACAGGGAATTAAAGCCCTCATACAAATACTTGCGCTGGATTTTGACGCCTTTTTGTTCGTGCAGCCCAGAACTGTCATCAGCAAAGTATCGGGTCAGCATTTTTTAGATAAAAATCTCCGGCTTATTCTCGATGGAAAAGGGAATTGTGACATCGACAGTTTGGATGTGGAAATCAATTCCGCCTATGTCGATCCGGAAGATGATAAAACAAGCGGCGAACAAAATGCGAGAAAAGAAAAAACAGAGGTTTTCCTGAAAAGCCGGAATATCAAAATTAATAAGCATCTGCCTTGTATCGAATCGGAAAACGAAACAACTGTTCGTACAGCCCGCGAGATTGCAGAGCGCACAGCTGTGCTTACGGTTATCAATATGGTTGCTTTTGATGGCATGACTGGCGAAGAAGCAATTGAATATTTGCAGGAGAACGACCTGTGGGATAAAGCTACGCCCGACGAAAAGTTGTTTTTAGCAGACCCAACGGACGACAAAAAGATTGAAGAAACCTGGAAATGCGAGGCAATTTGGGTGTTGATGTGGGCGCTAAAAAAAGTAGATAACCTTGGTTTCCCCGATGAGTTATGTAATTTAAACAATATCCCATACAAGGAATACCCCATTGGCGAAGGTAATGATCCCAATAATTTTGTAAGCCAGGTAAGCGAATCAAGGAGCAAATCAGAGATATTGGATGCCAACGATTTATATTACCGGCTCGACTGGGCCTGTGTTGATGCGCGGATAAACAACCAAACAATTGACGATATAAACCCGAGTGTAGTTTATCACAGGCATTACGCGCTTAACTGGCTCATTTACTATATGGAGCAGGAATGGGATGATGTAAGTTGCGATACGTAAGTGAGAGAAGATCATTGCCGTTGGCTTTTGCCGACGGAATATCAAATTCGTTCTAAAAGGCTTTAGCCGAAATAGGGAGCTGAAACGCACGCTGCCGTTAATTTTGATAAATAGCTTCGTTAGACATATTATCAATTTCGGCTAAAGCCAGAACTGCTTATTTGGGTCATCCGTTGGCTAAAGCCAACGGCAATGAATGAAACCATCTAACCGTTGCAAGAGAATGCTTTGGTGTTTATAATTATCAAATAACACTTTTAAAGCCAAAAATTATTGCTCCTGTGTTTCGTTTCCACAACCGCCATCGTAAGGTATTTAGTTGCCCACACTAAACGCCATCATTAATGAAATTATCCCCTAAAATATCTACAGCATTATCATTAGCACTGCTGATTTTAAGTTGCTCAAAAAAAGGTGAAGCACCGCAGGCTCCATTTGCTACAACAACCGTTTTTGCAGGCAGTGGTACTGTTGGCTCAGCCGATGGAAAAGGCGCCGCCGCCAGCTTTTACTTCCCTTCGGGCGCTGCGGTAGATGCAGCCGGAAATATTTATATATCAGATACGGGTGATGATTTAATACGCAAAATAACTCCTGCGGGCCAGGTTACCACCATTGCCGGTAACGGTTATTCGGGCGCATCCAACAACCCCGGCCGCGAGTCGAGTTTTGATTATCCTTATGGGATAGCCGTGGATGCAAGCGGCAACATCTATGTGGCCGACAGTGGCAATAATCTCATCCGGAAAATAACACCATCGGGCACAGTAAGTACGCTGGCAGGCAGTGGGGCAACTGGGGCAGCCGACGGGCAAGGAACGACGGCAAGCTTTAATTTCCCTATGGCCGTAGCTGTGGATGTAGCAGGGAATGTGTATGTTGCCGATCAGGCTCAGATCAGGAAAATTACGCCTGCGGGGTTGGTATCTACACTTGCCGGCACCGGTACCCCGGGCGATATGGTTGGCGCCGGGTCTGCTGCCGCTTTTGCACACCCCAAAGGCCTGGCACTTGATGCCGCAGGGAATATTTTTGTGGTGGACAGCGATAATAACAAAATAAAAAAGGTTACTCCGGCTGGTGTAGTAACCACCATTGCCGGCGACGGCACCCAGGGCTACGCCGATGGTACCGGTACGGCAGCAACCTTTGGTAACCCTTACGGCATTGCTATTGATGCTGCAGGTAACTTGTACATTACCGACGCAACCAATTACACCATCCGCAAAATTACCCCTGCAGGTGTAGTTACCACCATGGCAGGCAGCGGTTTCCCCGGCAATTATAACGGTATTGGCGATAAAGCAAGTTTCGGTTTACCTGAGGGTATTGCTGTGGATAAATCGGACAATATTTATGTGGCCGATTTTAATAATCAAACTATTCGGAAAGTTATTGGGGCATTGGGTCACTAAGTCATTGAGTTACTAAGTCATTGGGGCATTGTTAGGTTTGTGGATATTCTTGTCGAAAATCCAATGACTCAATGACTTCCCGGGCATTTATTTATATTCAGTCGCCCCGATGTCAAATGCGTTACCCACAGGTCGCAGGGTGCCGTAAAAATCCACAGTTACGCCATAAGACGATACATTTGCCCCTGCATTAATCAGCGGCGACGACGACTGTAAATGAAAATCATCTGCATTGAAGTTAATGAATTTACAGGTGCTGATATCATTATTAAAATAGTTGTTTGATGCGGTGAGCTTTACATCACTACTTTTTTTGAAAATGAAGTTTCCCGAACCGGGGTTAATGATCACATTATTGACAACCGTATTCATCGGGATAGTTTCTGAATCCAGTTTGATGCCACAATCGGCCGGCGCCACAATGGTATTATTGATAAATTGAAAATTAGGGCCGGGGGTATACCGCGAATCGGCAAAGATGCCTTCGCCGCCGGCATTAAGGATATAGTTATTAAACAGCAGGTTATCGCCCAACCCCAGCACAATGATGCCATTGCCCGGGGCATTTTTAATCAGGTTGTTATAACATTTTCCGCCTGTGCCT
The DNA here is from genome assembly GCA_013288685.1 of Bacteroidota bacterium. Taxonomy (GTDB): domain Bacteria; phylum Bacteroidota; class Bacteroidia; order Sphingobacteriales; family Sphingobacteriaceae; genus Mucilaginibacter. The sequence goes on from JABDBM010000204.1 coordinate 2,973, forward strand.
TCACCTATCTGTATGCCATTGTTTTGCCCGGTAGCAAAAGGCGTTAATCCCGGCGACCTTACGGTATTGCCATAAATCTCACATCCCAAAACGGCACTGCCGACTTGTATGCCTTCGCATCCGGTAGAATCGGTAAGGTTGTTGTATATTTTAGCGTTGACTACGTCGTGGGGCAAAACTGTGCCACACGATGTTTGTACCCCATCCTGGTAAAAGGAATTACCCACATAAAACCCCTCGCCGCCGGTTTTATGCACATAATTATCATGAAGCAGCACATTTTGCATGGTAAAATGCCCGCGTTGGGTGGCTACATCACAATCAGGATCGGTTTTGGCCATGATGCCTGCAAATCCGCTGTTGCGCACCTCAACATCAGCAATCTCGAAGTCAGAGCTAAGGTCGTCCATCGTCATGCCGATATTGCCGCCATCTACTGCAAACCCGTATTTGATACCGACAGTGCCGTTGCCCATTATTTTAAAATACTGACA
>JABDBM010000205.1 GCA_013288685.1 Bacteroidota bacterium
CCATACTTTTATGCTGAACCGGGTGCTGATAACCAATTTAGATAAAATGGGCAAGGTCTACGGGCATTCTGTTGATGGTATTTTGGGATACGACTTTTTTATACGCGGCATATTTACCATCAATTTCGTAAAAGAAGAATTTGAAATGTACATTTACACCAACCCGCAATGATAAGGCGTGCCGTACATATTACCCTTGTTCTGCTATTGCTGTTAAGCAGTATGCAAGTGGCTATTGCCCAAAATGGCAATACGCTTACTGTTGCCGAAGATCATTTGACATTGCGGGTTGACCTTTCCGCGTCAAAAACAGATTTAGATAGTTTGTTTAAAATGGCAGGGGTAAGTGTTCCCGATATCAAAGTTTTTTTGAATGGCGATTATTCCGCATTTAAAAATGACGGTTGGACCGTTGTAAGCCGCGAAAATAATACCATTGAGTTTGAACGGTCGCTGGCTGATTTGAGTGATAATCCGCAGAACGCGCCTTACGAAATAACTACGCAAATACCCAGTTTGGAAGGTAAGCCCGGATACCCCGATGACGTTAAGTACGGCATGAACAAATTTAGGAGAGTTACTGTGTACAGCCTGGCATCCGGGCTTACCCGCTTTATTCTCCCCGGACATACACGTGCAAAAAGGGTATTTTTATCCGGCAGTTTTAATAGTTGGAGTACGCTAAAGGGGCTGATGAAAAAAATAGACGGAGGCTGGGTATTGGATATTAAGCTGGATGCCGGTGCTTACGAATATAAATATATTGTTGATGGACGCTGGACAACAGATCCCAACAATTTGTTGCACACCAACGATGGGAACGGGAATGATAATTCTGTATTCTATAAATATAATTATACATTTAAATTGGCAGGTTATGCTACCGCACAGCGTGTAAGTGTGGCAGGGGACTTCAACAATTGGAGTACTGATGAATTACCGATGACAAAGGACGGCGCAATATGGAAACGCGAAATTTACCTGGGTGACGGCAAACAGCACTACCGTTTTATAGTTGATGGCCAGGCAACAACCGACTCCGCAAATCCCGAAAAGGAGAAGGCAAATGATGGCAATTTAAGCTCTTTTGTGTACGTGGGCCAGGTGGTTAATTTTTCGCTCCCCGGTTTTCCCGATGCAAAAAAAAGTGGTATTAACCGGCGATTTTAACAATTGGGATAAGGATAAACTGAGGCTGAAAAGAACCGGCGATGTATGGATATTGGCATTGACACTTTCGAAGGGGAATTATAGCTACAGCTTTATAGTTGACGGAAAATGGGTTAATGACCCACACAATGGCTATCAAATAACAGAAAAAGGTCAAACAGAATCATTTTTGGCGGTGAAACCCAATTATACCTTTAGGTTAAAAGGTCATGGCGATTTAAAAAAAGTAATACTCGCCGGTACCTTTAATAATTGGAACCCCAACGGTTATACCATGGAACGCCATGGCGACGAATGGAGCATAGCGCTACGCCTTAAACCCGGCAAATACCTGTACAAATTTATCGTTGACGGACAATGGATCAAGGACCCCGGCAATAAACATTGGGAGCAAAATACTGAACATAGCGGGAATTCCGTTTTGTGGATAGAATAAAGAGGTTAAGGAAAAAAGGCAAAAGGTTTTAGGAAAAAACAAAAAAACCTTTTGCCTTTTAGCTTTAACCTTTTACCTTTAAGCTTTTACCTATAAAAAAATATGACTACAATCCCCATCTACCAGGCAGATGCCTTCACCAATCAGCTTTTTGGCGGCAATCCGGCCGCTGTTTGTCCGCTGAAAGAATGGCTGCCTGATGAAACCATGCAAAAAATCGCGATTGAGAACAATTTGGCCGAAACAGCCTTCCTTGTGAAAAATGAAACCGGGTATAAACTACGATGGTTTACCCCCGAATATGAAATTGACCTGTGCGGCCATGCCACGCTGGCCTCGGCACATATTCTTTTTACCCAGTTGGGCTACGAGGGAGATACCATTCATTTTGAAACAGTAAAAGCAGGTACACTTACCGTAACAAAAAACGGCGATAAATATTCGATGGATTTCCCATCGCGCCCGGCTATACATATTGAGCCGCCCATTGGGTTAATTGAAGCACTTGGCGAAAAACAGCCGTTGGAAGTATTGCGTTCGCGCGATTATTTTTTGGTTTACGAATCGGAGAAAGATATTCGTGATATATCGCCCGATTTTTATGCCTTATCAAAAATGGATACCGTTGGCGTAATTGTTACCGCACCCGGCGACGATAAGGATGTTGATTTTGTATCCCGTTTCTTCGCTCCCGGTGCAGGCATCGCCGAAGATCCGGTAACCGGTTCGGCACATTGTAATCTGATACCCTATTGGGCCGATAAGTTAGGTAAAACACAGTTACATGCCTTTCAGCTATCATCCCGCAAAGGCGAACTTTGGTGCGAATTACGCGGCGAGAGGGTAATAATGAGTGGCAAAGCGGTTACTTATTTAAAGGGGGAGATTTTTGTTTAGGGAGATTAGAGGTTGGAGATTGGGAACAACTTCCCCTGATCTCTAACCTCCAGCCTCTAATCTCTATTGCTCAGTATCCCACCGTAAACCGCTCCTTTAGGTGATGCGGAAGTATTAGCTCATCAATCACCGCTACAGCATAATCTTCCATAGTTATAAAGCTGCGGCCTTTGGCATCTTTAATGAGTTGGTTGGTGCCGGTGCGGAAATTTCCGGTACGTTCGCCGGGTTCAATTTCTGCGGCGGGGCTCAGGTAGGTCCATTCTATTTCTTTTTCCTGCCGGTATATTTTTAGGGCTTCGCGATGAGCAAGGGCAGCGGGTTTATAAGCAGGAGGGAAGTCGGGGGTATCAACCAACTGTACACCCGGCGACACTTCAAGACTTCCGGCGCCGCCAACAATAAGCAGTCGTTTTGCGCCTGCCTGTTTCATGCCGTTTAACAGTGGTACGGTAACTTCTGTAAAAGTGGATGGCTGAGCTCCATGCGTAAAATTATAAGCACATACAACGGCATCCTGGTTAAAGGCGGCAGCTTCCACGTCCTGTGTTTTAAATAAATCGGCCTTGGCAACTTTTAAATGAGGGCTTTCGGCGGTATAGTTTTCAGGATGCCTAACTGCTGCGGTAACATCAAATCCACGGTTTAAGGCCTCCGTTACTATCCGGCTGCCTATGCGGCCCGATGCGCCAAATACTACTATTTTCATAAGGTTATAAATGTTAAAAAGGTTGTAATTGTTTGAGGGGGAGTCCGAAAAGTCGGAAAAGTCCGGAAAGTCAGTAAAGCAAAAAAGGAGGGGCGCTATCATATTTACTACCCGCATCTTTCCGTCTTTTCGGACTTTACTGACTTTTCCGACTTTCCGGACTCTTCTCAAAATTAATGTTAAAAAAATGAAAATTTTATGATTACTTTGAAGGTTGGGAATTTTTATGA
>JABDBM010000206.1 GCA_013288685.1 Bacteroidota bacterium
CTTTGTCCTTGTCAAAATCAATTTCGTACCACGGCTGAACTACCGTTTTGTTGGACACCCATGCTGTGGTGAAATCATCATCATTGGCAAAATCCATAATATTATCGTCATCGCTCCAGTTTGAGCTGGCTGGTTGGTGTTTGGCAATGTTTGATGAAATAATTGGCGCATCCAATGCGGGCAGTTTGTCTAACGGTCCTTCATTATGCCAAAGCTTTCCAATTTCTTTCAGCGCCGCAAGTGCATTATCATCAAACAAACCGTCGCTGTTAGGTGCAACATTCAAAATAAAATTGCAATCAACCTTATTCAGGGGTATCAGCGTTTCGTTAACGAGCTTGGCGGGGTCTTTAACCGGCGTGGTTGGGAATGACGTTTTCCAGAACCAGTTTTGTTGCAAAGGCAAACAAGCCAATGCCGGCATATTACTACCCGATATACGCTGACCAGCACCCATTTCATAGGTTTTTATATCGCTGTAAAAAAGCCCCGCCGCAGGATATTTGGCTCCGTTTAAATCCATCAGCACGCAGTTGGGCTGTAGTTTCTTTACAAGCAGGTAAATATCCTCAAACGGGATATCGTCATACGATATTCGCGACCATGGCGCATCCCAGCCATCAATAATCAATGCCGAAATTTCGCCATAGTTACTTAGCAGTTCGGTAATTTGCGCCTTTACCATTTCAATGTGTTTGGGGGTAATCATGTTAGGGCGCAGGCGATGATGGGTATCCAAAATAGAATAATACAACATCACCTTTAAGCCATTGGCCCTAAACGCATTGGTATATTCTTTTACTATGTCGCGCTTAAAAGGGCTGTTCATCACATTATAATCAGTTGTTTTGGTATCCCAAATACAAAAGCCGCTGTGGTGTTTGGTGGTTAAGCAACCATAAGTCATATTGGCCGATTTGGCTGCTTTGGCCCATTGGTTACAATCTAATTTTGCAGGGTTAAAAATAACCGGCGAAGCGTCTGGATCGGGCCAGTCCTGGTTCATAAAGGTGGGAATATTCAGGTGGATGAACATACCAAAACGCAAATCAACAAATTGCTGTTGTAACTCGGCCAGCGGGCGAGCGGATGGTTTGTTTCCGCCTTGTGCAAATACAAATTGTATAGGCGCTATCAGCAGCGCATAAATCATCATTTTTTTAAACATGTTCCAAAGCTATATGAAATTCCAAAAATAACTATTGTAAAGCAATAGGTATTCAACCGAAAATATTATTTTAGGCCGTTAAATCCGCACCAAAACATTAATATTGCGTTCACAAAATTTTTATGAAAAGTTTTCTTTCCAATTTAAATACCCGGCTTATAGTTATTCACTTTATAGCTTTTTGGTTTTTTGCGTACGCTTTTTTTACCCTTGCTTTTTTGTACGATTACGATTTCATGCATTCCGCCTCGGAACACATGCTCTACATAAACGACAAGGGACGGCAAGTGGGGGATAAGGAGCTATACTTTCAGGCCGGCAACTTTGGTTTACTTGCAGCTTATATTATTTCGTGGTGGTTCTCGTCAAAACGAAATTGGCACTGGATAAACGCAGTTATTATTTTTATGGTTTCGTTTGCTTTGTACAATTTTGGCTATTGGGGTTGGAATGTATTGCATTCTATTTTTCAGATACCTGGAAGTGTATTTCCCAAAAACAGCAAAGGCAGTTATTTAACCAACGGTATGGTTATGCTGGGGATTGGGCTGGCTATATTTTTCATTAACGGGATAAAACGATACATAGATAATGGAAACGCATCGAGCGCTGTAAAAGGGAACAAGGCCGACAGGAAAGCGGCGAAGGCCAAGTTTAAGGTGTAAATAATAATTAACAAAACTTCCGCCATATCGAAGCAATCTCGGCACACAACAATGCATCCACGCGTAGTTCAGTCCGCCTTAGGGCGGATCGTTCCTTGTAACTACGCTTCGGAAACCCTCCGTCCAATTTTATTTTCCCCATCACTACCGATAAGCATTTTAAAACCTTAATTTTAGCGCCTCAAAATACTGAAATGAAAGTTCTAAAATTTGGCGGAACATCTGTGGGCAGTCCCGAAAGGATGAAGAATCTGCTGGATATAATTAACCTGGCCGAAAGGCAGATTGTGGTGCTGTCGGCCGTATCGGGTACCACCAATAGTTTGGTGGAAATTGGACAAGCTTATATTGCAGGTGATAAGCCTAAAGCGGCGGCATTAATTGGCGTTTTAAAAGATAAATACGCAGTTTTTATAAAGGAGTTATTTGCCAAACCCGAATATCTGCAACAAGGCCAGCAAGTAATTGATTATCACTTTGCGTTGTTAAGCACCCTGGCTAATGATCTTTTTACTTCTATTGAAGAAAAAATTATTCTGGCACAGGGCGAATTACTTTCAACCACTTTATACCATGTTTATCTGAAAGAAATTGGCGTGCCTTCGGTATTGTTGCCCGCGCTTGATTTTATGAAGATTGACGAGGACAATGAACCCATTGTTGATTATATCACTACGCACATTACGCCCCTGCTTGAAGCGCATCCGGGCCATAACCTGTTTATTACCCAGGGCTATATTTGCCGCAACAGTTTTGGCGAAATTGACAATCTGCGTCGCGGCGGCAGCGACTATACCGCATCCTTAATAGGGGCAGGCATCCGCAGCGAGGAAGTTCAAATTTGGACCGACATTGACGGCATGCACAACAATGACCCTCGGATTGTAAAAGGCACCAAACCTATTGCGCAACTATCGTTTGATGAGGCGGCCGAGCTTGCTTATTTTGGCGCCAAAATTTTGCATCCGCAAAGCGTTTTCCCGGCACAAAAATATAAAATACCAGTAAGGTTGCTTAACACCATGGACCCCAAAGCGCAGGGCACCCTCATAACCAACACCAGCGAAAAGGACCAGATTAAATCTATCGCTGCCAAGGATGGCATTACCGCGATAAAAATACAATCGAGCAGGATGCTGCTGGCACATGGCTTTTTACGCCGGGTTTTTGAGGTTTTCGAACGATACAGAACGTCGATTGATATGATTACCACCTCGGAAGTGGCTGTATCATTAACTATTGATGACACTACTTATCTTGATGACATCCTTGCAGAATTATCGGCTTTCGGAACCGTTGAAACCGACATTGACCAAACTATCATTTGCGTAGTGGGCGATTTTGGCGCCGAAAAACATGGCTATGCAGTGCGCGTGCTCGAGGCAGTAAAACATGTGCCGCTTAGGATGATATCTTATGGCGGCAGCGATCACAACCTGTCGTTACTGGTACAAACAACCGATAAAACTGAGGTATTAAGAAGCTTGCATAACAGGCTGTTTTAATTTCGGATGTTCGATTTCGGATTTATTTTTTGATTTAAACAATAACAAAGCGTCATTGCGAGGCACGATCCGCCCTAAGGCGGACCGAACTATGCTAACAGA
>JABDBM010000207.1 GCA_013288685.1 Bacteroidota bacterium
TTGCGATTTGGGACTCAGCGGGAAATCTTTTTTGCGATTATAAACCCCATCAATAAAATACCATACCATTTGGGCCAGCAGGGTGGCGGTTTGGCCGTTATTATCGTACGCAGGGTTAAACTCGTAAAAGCCGATAGAGCTCAATTTATCGTTAAAACCGGCATAACGGGCAATCTGGCAGGCTTCTTCGCCATAAAAGCCATTGGGGCCAACGTTGGCATTCCCCCCGGCATCCGACGAGCGGATGGCTCCCATATCAAAAACTGATCATGCTGGCATTGCGTATAATAGGCTCGGCAACGGCTATATTGCGGGTGAGTTCGCCTAAGCGGTGAACATCGAAATATAGTTTATCCATTACCCGCAAACTATCCTGGCTGGTAAAATACACCTGGTAACCCAAATTGCTATAATTAAACAGGTAATTGGGCTGATGCATAAATATCTTATTTAGGTACGATGCCGAGGTGGTTTCAATACTATCCTCGCCTTTGTCATCCTCATCCAAATCAAAACGCGAATCGACGACCACCAAGTCAACTTTTTGTTCCAGGTCTTCGTAGGCCATATATTGGGGGTAGGTTAAATCCTGGCCGCCGCCTATAATAATGGGGATGATCTCTTTTTTTATCAGTTCGGCAACTACTGTTTTTAAGGCAACGTAAGTATCAGTTACGGTTTCGCCGGCGCGGATATTACCGAGATCCACAATTTTGGTATTGTAATTCCCTTCGTGCAGGCGGTACAGTTTTTCGCGTACATAATCGGCACCAAGGCCGCAGCCCGAATTGTCAACGGCATTGCGGTCATCTTTTACGCCGATGATGGCAATATCTACCTTATCCTGAAAAGAAGGAAAATCAACCGAATAATATTCAATTTTACTGCCCAGCTGACTGGTATAATATCCCTGTTTAGGAATGATATTACTGGTATCAATGGGCGTAAAAAAATCGGATAACAACATGTTTTTATGTGCAAATATGCGGATGTGCAAATGTGCTTACAAATGTGCAGATGTGCAAATGTGGGTGTGTGCAATCTTTTGGCTTTATAAGACTTTGCGTGGGTAGAAATAACCACGAAGGTCACAAAGGAGGCACAAAGTACACAGAGAATGGAAAAAACGAGCAGTGAACATTTAATAAGTGAGTTTATTACATTTAAAAGCTCCGTGTACTTTGTGCCTTCTCTGTTTCTCTGCGGTAAAACTAAATTGCTTTTTCACGTATTGTTCAACTTTTTAAATTATTTTAAGAAGTTTTCTTTTATTACCTGCTTTAGCTAAAAATTATTACTTTAGACCACCAATTTTTAAGCAATGAAAAGCCCGTTAAAGATCACCTCATTTGAAGAATATCAAAAAGTTTATCAGCACAGTGTTGACCAGCCGGAAGAGTTTTGGGCCGGCATAGCCGAAAATTTTCAATGGCGCCAATAATGCGGGTAACGGTCATCATAATATCCTTGCGGGCAAGTTCCTGGTCGCCATGGTGATGCGGACTTACCACAAAGGCATATACTCCTTGTCCTTTAATATCGTGCGGATAACCTACCACTGCCGACTCCACTACGCTGCTGTGCATGTTGATGGCGTTCTCCACTTCGGCAGTGCCGATGCGGTGGCCCGATACATTCAGCACATCGTCCACACGGCCGGTAATGCGGTAATAACCTTCTTCATCGCGTAAGCAACCGTCGCCGGTAAAATATAAATCAGGGTAGGTGGCAAAATAAGTGGTACGGCAACGTTCATGGTCGCCGTAGGTGGTGCGTAACATGCCCGGCCAAGGGAAACGGATACATAAATTGCCACTTACACCATTGCCTTCAATAATATTACCACTTTCGCCAACCAGCACGGGTTGCACACCGGGCAGCGGGAAACTGGCAAAACTTGGTTTGGTACGGGTAACACCAGCAATAGGCGAAATCATAAAGCCGCCTGTTTCGGTTTGCCACCATGTATCTACAATAGGACATTTTTTATGGCCAATTTTTTCATCAAACCAATGCCAGGCTTCTTCGTTTATCGGCTCGCCAACCGAACCCAATTTGGTAAGCGAAGTAAAATCGCGGCCTTCCAAGGCTTCCTCGCCAAAGCTCATCAGTGATCGTATCGCCGTTGGTGCCGTATAAAATATATTTACCTTAAATTTTTCTACTATCTCCCAAAAGCGGCCCGGTGACGGGTAAGTTGGGATACCTTCAAACAATACGGTTGTAGCACCCTGCGTAAGCGGACCGTATGCTATGTAAGAGTGACCGGTTATCCAGCCAATATCAGCTGTGCAAAAATAAACTAATACTATAATTCGTTGACTATTTAAGCGTTATAACGCCTTAATAACACCTCATAAAAGGAATGAAAAAAATACTTTTTTATACAATGGCCCTGCTGCCATTTTTTGCGTTCGCGCAGGACCAGACATCGTTTTCTATCAAAAGCAAATTGGGTAATTTAAATACGCCTGCAAGAGCATACCTCATGTACCAGTTGGGGGCTAACCGCGTGCTCGATTCAGCAATTATTACCAACGGCAGCTTTAATTTTACCGGTAAAATTTTGAACCCGGTGAACGCTTATTTGGTTATTGACCATGCTGGTGTAGGTTTAAATCGCCTGGATAATTCAGCCGATGTTTTGCCATTTTATATTGATAAGGATGAGATTTCCATTACCGGCCCCGATTCTGTGGCAAAAGCTACCATATCCGGATCGAAGATAAACGACGACAATAAAAATTTGATGGCCCAATTACAGCCGTTGATTAAAAAGGCCGGAGATTTAAAAGTGAAAGGCGATGCCGCTTCGGAAGCTGAGAAAAATTCAGTGACGTTTCAAAATGATATGCAGGCGAAATACAAAGAACTGCAGGCGGAACAAAAGGCTATCCTTAAAATATTCATTATATCACACCCCGACAGCTACCTTAGCCTGCTTGCCTTAAACTCGGTAGGCGGTCCATCGCCTGATCCCACAGAAATAGAACCGCTTTATGATTCGCTTTCAGCAAGTTTAAAAGATACTGAAGCCGCAAAAATGCTAAAAAAAGAGCTTGATGGCTTAAAAGTAACCGCTGTAGGCAGCCTTGCGCAGGATTTTACACAACCTGATGTAAATGGTACCCCGGTTAAGCTTTCGCAGCTTAGGGGCAAATATGTATTGCTCGATTTTTGGGCATCGTGGTGCGGTCCTTGCCGCCAGGAAAATCCGAATGTTGTAAAGGCTTATAATAAATATAAAGACAAAAATTTTACGATACTCGGTGTATCATTGGATAAAGCAGAAGCGAAATCAAACTGGCTTGCGGCCATAAAAAGCGATGGCTTGGTTTGGACGCAGGTATCAGACCTTCAATTTTGGAACAATGATGCAGCCCGCTT
>JABDBM010000208.1 GCA_013288685.1 Bacteroidota bacterium
GAGTTAAAGGCTGCCGGGCAAACTGAAGACGAGGCGAAAAAGAATGCGCCCATCATCAAAGAAGCCCAGGCTATGCTGCTAAAATGGGAAGCCGGCGATGAAGGAGTAATCAGCCTTTGGAAAACCATGAATAGCTGGGTATACGCAGGTTTTGCCGAAACTTATAAAGCGCTGGGTGTTAGTTTTGACAAATTCTACTACGAATCGAACACTTATTTATTAGGTAAGGATATAATTGATGAAGGGCTTGAGAAAGGCGTGTTTTTTAGAAAACCAGATAACTCGGTTTGGATTGATTTAAGCGCCGAAGGGCTTGATGAGAAGCTGGTGTTGCGTTCGGACGGGACATCTGTTTACATGACCCAGGATATGGGTACAGCACAGCTCAAATACAACGATTACCACATGGATAAATCGATCTATGTGGTAGGTAACGAGCAAGACTACCATTTTAAGGTGCTATTTACTATCCTGAAACGATTGGGAAAAGAAGGGGCGGATGGATTATACCACCTAAGCTATGGCATGGTTGATTTACCATCGGGCAAAATGAAATCGCGCGAGGGTACGGTGGTTGATGCCGACGACCTGATGAGCGAGATGGAGAAAACTGCAAAAGAACAAACTGATGCCGCCGGTAAAGTAGATGGTTTTAGCGACCAGGAAAAACAACATTTATACCATATTATAGGTATGGGTGCATTAAAATACTTCCTGCTGAAAGTTGATCCTAAAAAACGTTTATTGTTTGATCCTAATGAGTCTGTTGATTTTCAAGGTCATACCGGACCATTTATTCAATATACCCATGCCCGTATCCGGTCGGTTTTAAGCCGGGCAGACTACAATGCTGATGATAAAGTAACTATAGAAGAACTGGCAGGAGTGGAGCGCGACCTGATTGTAGCTTTAACCCAATTCCCGGAAACGATAAAATTAGCAGCAGATGGCTATAGCCCGGCAATAGTAGCTAACTATGTTTACGAACTGGCAAAAACGTTTAATAAATTTTACCACGAAAAATCAATTCTGCAGGCTGAAGATGAAATACTGAAACAATTCAGGCTGCAATTATCGGCAGCAACCGGTAAGGTTATTAACAAGGCTATGGCGCTGTTAGGGATAGAAGTGCCGGAGCGGATGTAGTACAAGTTCGCAGTTTTCGGTGGGCAGTTGGCAGTTAAACGATTGCTATTAAATGTGCATACTGCAAACTACCCACCACAAACTTATTAATTCCAATGCCCTCTATGCCACCTGTGACCGCGGCTGGTATGTTCCCAGTTACCTCTTACGTATGTATGGCCGGGCCTTGGATGGTCCCAATGCCCACGGGTGTAAACATAATTACCACCGGTATATCCCCATTCTCCGTCAATCCAGATAGCGCCATCATAAGGAGCCGCACCACGTTCGTAAACGGGCTCAACAGGCTGATCGGCTACGTAATAACTCCCTTCGCATGCAGTAGCAAACATTGAAGCCGCCAGTACAAGCATTAATCCTAATTTTGATATTGTTTTCATAAGATATATGTATATAATAAGCTATTAATACATATACAGTTTGAAAATAAAAAGGTTTTATAGAAAGAGATAAGAGGTTAGAGATTGGAGGTTAGCTATTCCAAGCTCCTCAATTAATCTCTGAACTCCAACCTCTAAGCTCTCCCAATAAATTTTTCAGCCACCACCAACTCCCGGCTGCCGGCCGTATATTTATAAAAGCCGCTGCCCGATTTTATGCCTTTATGCCCCGCCATAACCATATTTACCAATAATGGACAAGGTGCATATTTTTGATTGCCAAACCCGTTATATAATACGTTTAATATGGCCAGGCAAACATCTAAGCCGATAAAATCGGCCAGTTGCAACGGGCCCATCGGGTGGGCCATGCCCAACTTCATTACGGTATCAATTTCTTCCACGCCGGCCACGCCTTCGTGCAGGGTGTATATGGCTTCGTTTATCATTGGCATTAAAATGCGGTTGGCTACAAAACCGGGATAATCGTTTACCTCAACCGGGCTTTTATCCAAAACCCGGGCAAGCTCCATTATAGTTTGGGTAACGGCATTGGTGGTAGCGTAGCCGCGTATTACCTCAACCAGTTTCATCATGGGCACTGGATTCATAAAATGCATGCCGATAACATTACCCGGGGTTTTTGTAGCCGCCGCTATTTCGGTAATGGATATGGAAGAAGTATTGGATGCCAGTATCGCGTCTTCTTTACAACAACCACTTAGCTGCTTAAACAGATTTAGCTTTATTTCGCGGTTTTCTGTAGCCGCTTCAACAACCAGGTCCGCATTTTTAACAGCCGTTTCCAGGTTGGTGAGGGTGGTGATGTTGGCCAGGGTGCTGGTTTTAAGTTGCTCGTCAATTGCACCTTTTTTTAGCTGCCTGTCTAAATTGGCGGTAATAGTTTGGATGGCGCGGTTTAATGCCTCCTCATTAATATCAACCAATACCACTGTAAAGCCATGCTGCGCAAAGGTATGCGCAATGCCATTACCCATCGTGCCCGAACCAATTACCGTTATGTTTTTCATTTTAATGGTTTATAAAGCGCTAAAATAGAGAATAGTTGTAACACGTTGTAGTTGTTGGAACCGGTTATAATTGTTGTAATATTACATAAATGGAAGAACCTGCGATTTTTTCAATTCATCTCAACACTTACAACTTAACACAACTTTTTCAACCACTACAACCTACCTACAAAAAAACGTAATCAGCCGCGTCGACAATAGCCTTTTTATCAATTATATTATAGGCAGGTATATGACCTAACGATGCCAGTCCCGTATAATTTAATATATATTCTTTCGAATAAATATCTTTTGGACCGTTAAAAATAATGCCCTTTACCGGGATTTGGTATTGTTTTAATGCAATTATTGATAGTAAGGTATGATTAATACTGCCCAAATAGTTTTGCGATACCAAAATTACTTCGGCGTTTAATTGTTTTATCAGGTCGATCATCAGGAACTGATCATTTAGTGGCACCATCAACCCGCCGGCACCTTCTATAATTAAGCTATTGTTGGTTTTAGGAGTGATAATATTTTCAGGGTTAATGGTTATACCATCAATTGCTGCCGACTTATGCGGCGAAAAAGGTTGCGTTAACCGGTATGATTCGGGATGGAAGACCGATTTTTTGTTTGATGTCAGACTTTTTACTTTGATCGTGTCGCTTTGGTCTAAATCTCCCGATTGCACAGGTTTCCAGTAATCAGCCTTCAGTTTTTCAACTAAAATGGCAGATGCGATGGTTTTGCCTATACCGGTTCCAATTCCGGTTATAAAAATAGGTTTATCTGGCATTTGTATAAGTATTTATAATATTTGTCAGTAAGTTAATTTCGTTTTC
>JABDBM010000209.1:0-1068 GCA_013288685.1 Bacteroidota bacterium
AATTTAACAGGACCTCATATCAGTTTTATCGGTGATCTTAAACATTTTTTGCCCAATCCCAAAAGGGCAATTTCGCGGATATAGACGAACCTAAAAAGTTTTCTATTTTAACGAACGATAAATGACCATATACAAGCAATTTTCATTTGATGCGGCACATTTTCTTCCGCAAGTGCCGCACGGACATAAATGTCGGCAACTGCATGGGCATACCTATCATGTAACCGTTTTTGTTTCGGGCGCTGTATCACCAGATATAGGATGGGTGCTGGATTTTGGCGATATTAAAGCAGTATGTAAACCGGTAATAGGCCGTCTGGATCATGCATTACTTAACGAGATCGCGGGCCTGGAAAACCCTACCGCCGAAAATATTGCTCAATGGTTATGGCTTCAGTTGAAGGTTAATTTGCCGGGCCTGCAAAAAATAGAGTTAAAGGAAACGCCAACTTCCGGAGTGATCTATGAAGGCGATTAACTATCGCACGGATCACTTTACACGGCAGTACGCTAAACCACCTGCTTTTTGCTCGCAAAAAGAGCAGCAACCATACTCAGCAAAAGCAAAATGCCATTGACTTGATGCAACACCGCGAGCCATATATAAACCGGCGTACCGGCATTCAGCAGGCAGGCAATGCCCAGGCAAACCTGCACAATAACCAGTCGCAGGGGATAATTCCGGATGCCAGGCAATTGCCGGCCCATAAAAAACCAGGTCAAAATAAATGCGCTGAGGCAATAAGCCAATAGCCTGTGAATGAATTGTATCATTAAAGGATTATAACAGATTTTGTGGAGAAAGCCGCCCTGCACTGCTGACGACATGGGTAAAAACGCTCCGTTAATATCCGGCCAGGTGGGTGCATATAATGCTGCATGGGCGCCCGCCATAAAGGCCCCGTAAACCAGTTGGATACATAATAGCACGATGATGAATAAGGATACTACCCAAATCCGTTTTGAAGGAAGGCTGGTTTCTTTTTTTTGCCGCAGCGTCAAAAACAACCAAAAAAGATAAACAAGCAGCACAAGCGCCAGGCAAAAAATGCACCGCAAGCCGGATAT
>JABDBM010000209.1:1078-1457 GCA_013288685.1 Bacteroidota bacterium
ATGGCTCACGGAAACATCCTTGTTATTCAGACCGCTTTTTACCATCACCCAGCCGGCGGCACCCTGAACGGCCCCTAGCAAAAATACACCCGCAAGTTGCCATTTCAGTTTCGGGGTAATTTTCTTTTGCCATAGAAAGATAATGAAGGGAACGATAAAAACAAACCCCATCAGCCGTGCCCATTCGCGGTGAGCCCATTCCCAGTAAAACAGGCGCTGATAGTCGGCAAGGTTAAATTGGTTGTTTAATTTTTTGAATTGGGCAATATGCCGGTATTGTTCAAAACTATGTTGCCAGTCGGAATTGCTCAGTGGGGGAAATGCACCCATCAGTGGTTTCCATTCTGTAATGGATAAGCCCGATCCCGTAAGGCGCGTA
>JABDBM010000209.1:1467-3304 GCA_013288685.1 Bacteroidota bacterium
ACCATTACCATAATAGTTCCGGCAGCCAGCCACGCCTTGATTTGCCTCTGGGACGACCTTTTAGTCATTTAATAACAGAAAATTATTGAAGATAGGTCCCGCAAAACAATTTGCCGGCCAAGCCATACTTAGGATGTGCGAGGCAGATATAGAGCGGAAACATCATTTTTTAATTAAGCCGCAAAACTATGGTGCACTGTTGCGCTAAAAAATGACCTGCAGCACAAAATAAAAGGACGTCAAATTTAGATTGTAATTTATTATAGCCAGGCAGAAGCGTGCATTGTTGGATAATTTGAAGATTATTTATATCGCAATAGTGATTATTTCGGGACATTCGGCTTAATTGATATAATTTTGGTAGATCCATTGAAGATTTAGGCTGTTTGAAGGGGGACGCTAAGGCACGAAGCCTTTGCGCGCACGACCGTCCGAAAGAGCCCATTCTGGCGCGAGTATGCAGCGCAGGCCAAAAGAGGTGGCGTACTTGCCACCATATACAGGTAGCTAACTACGCCATCGGCCACGGTTTTGCATTGTATAATGCAAAACTGTACTTTTAGGGTGCCTGCGGGGCACGAGTACCCGGCCGCACAAACTGGCGCTGCATACTCGCGCCAGAGGGGACTGGTTCTCTGATAGCAGTAAAGGGTCTGATATGGGCGGATGCAGCCTCACAATTTCATGATTTACAGCAAAAAATGGGCACAGGTGGAATTGTTATTATTCAAATAGCCGTGACGCACCTATTACAATATAGCTCAACTACCGTATATCACTTGGAGGTGTATCATGAAAACGGAACACTAATAGGAAAAGTAGATTTCGCCCCCTAATTTTAAAAATATGAAAAATTTAATTTTTTACACATATACAGTTTTTATATTTTTTGCGGTTGCAATTATAGTATACCCGGCATATAGGTTTTTGAAATCTCCGTACTTTTTATACTTTACACTTTCCTACTTGACTTTTTTCGCTATTTTGAGATTGACATTGGGAAAAAAGCACGGAGAGTGGATTAATTATCTGGATGGCATCGTCTTGTTGATCAGTGCAATAATTTTCAGAATTTATACAGGGCAGTGTAGCTAGTGTATAAAAATTGTTGTTATTTTATAACCAATAGAGTTTCAATATCATTTTTTAGAAGTTAAGATAAAAAAATAAAAATCGGATGGTGTTGACATACCATCCGATTTCTTTTTGCAGTTTGGTTGTCACCTAACAGCCCCAGATGTCCGTAATTTACGCGGAACGCTGTTCGAAGTTCCCCTGCCCCGCTCCCGCAAGCGTCCGCGCTTGTGGTAACAAAGTGATAGGTAGCAAACAAACCAGAGCCAGGCCGAGTGCCGGGCTTGGTTATTTTAGGTGGGCTTGGTTTTGGCGTGCAGAATAAGCCTGCGCTTCATATATGGCCGGCCCCTCCTCTCTCGAGAGTCTGTCGGGCAAAGGCAACTGGGCAAAGGCGACCCCCCCTCGCGCGAGTATGACACGCAAAGGCCGGGCGAGCAAAGGCTACTCGTGCCTTTGCCACCAGTCGGGATTGGCACGAAGGCACGACGCACCCTTTGCGCTTTTTGCCAGCGCTTCATACCCGTGCCGGCCGGATTTGCTATTAATTATCTAAAATCCAATTTGCTTCTTCGTTTGCCGATAATACAATTGTGGTATTTGAACCAACAGCTTCTTTTTTTGATTGGGTAACAAGCTTAAAATGCTTTTCTTTAAAAATAGATGAGAGGTCAACAGCAAAACGCCGGGGCTTATCTGATAGGTTTTTTAGCATGAAACCTTTTGCCGTAAATGTATAACGTATATTGTATAGTGGATTTGT
>JABDBM010000210.1 GCA_013288685.1 Bacteroidota bacterium
GTGTTTTGGATGGTAACATGGTTAAGGTAGAGGTCGGCCAATTCAACACCTTTCGCACGGTAGCGCTCATCAACTTATTAAGTCAGAAGGCAAAAGAAAAAGGAACCAGCGCGTATATTGCGGGCGATGGTTTATTCTCCAATGGCGGCCCTTTTTCGGTGCCTGAACATTTTACCCGTTTTAATTTATTCGGAAAGTTTGTTAGTAAAGTTGGTACTGATAGCAAATTGACAGCTATCATCTCCACCTTTAAATCTGATTGGCGGGCATCTGGCGAAACACCAGACAGGGCAGTGGCCGAAGGCTATATCGCCAACCGATTCGGCACGCTCGATTCGGCACAGGGCGGTCACACGGCCCGCACAAATGCCAGTTTGAAACTAACCTCAAACCTTAGCAACAACTGGATGATGGAAAACCAATTATGGTATGCGCACTATTATTTTAACCTGGTCAGCAATTTTTCTTTTTATTACTACTTCCCCACCGCAGGCGATGAATTTCGCCAATATGAAAAACGGGATTTGGGCGGCTACAATGGTAAAGTCTCAAAAACGGCAACGGCTAATAACACTACTTTTACCACAACCTTTGGTGCCGGCGCCCGTTACGATATTATAAACCCAAGCGAATTGGATCATACCGAAAACGGGCAGTTTTTAGGCTATCTGCAATATGGACATACCAGGGAGCTAAACACAAACGCTTATGCTGATGAAACCATACACACAGGCAAATGGCTGTTTAATGCAGGTATAAGGGTAGATTATTTTCGTTTTAACTATCAAAATTTATCGCCCGACACGGTTGCCACCAATATTTTTTCGGGCGTAAGTCCTAATTCGCAAAAGGCTATCATCAGCCCTAAACTAAGTGCGGAATACACCTTTAGTAACAAAATTCAACTGTATATTAAAGCCGGGAAAGGCTTCCACTCCAATGATGCACGGGTGGTTATAGCCAACCAGGGCTTTGAGATACTACCAGCTGCTTATGGCGCCGATTTGGGTATTAACTGGAAGCCATTGCCCAACCTGTTTATCAATACCGCCGCCTGGTACATGCATTTGCAACAAGAATTTACTTTCGGATCGGATTTGATTGACCAACCCACAGGCCCCGTTGGCCCAAGCGGCAGAACGGTTAGAATAGGGGTTGATTTTTCGGCCCGCTACCAACTTACCGATTGGCTGTTTACCAATGTGAACATAAATATAGCACGCCCCAGGTACCTGGACAGCTTAAAAGGCCACGATTACGTAGAGCTGGCCCCAACCTTAACCAGTACTGCCGGATTAGACTTCAGGTTTAAAAATGGCATTAATGGTGGCATCAGCTACCGCTATCTCCACAATCGCGCTGCTAACACTGGTTATAGCTTAACTGCCCGTGGCTATTTTATAAGCGACATGGCCATCAATTACACGCAAAAGCGGTACGAATTTGGCATCGCCATCGAAAACTTGTTTAACCGCCGGTGGGATGAAGCACAGTTTGAATATACATCGCAGTTAAAAGGCGAAACAGCCCCGGTGGACCAGGTGAGTTATACGCCCGGGGTGCCGTTTTTTGCGAAGCTGAAAGTGACGGTGTTTTTTTGATCATCGTTTTAAAATCAAATCCTCCTTAGCAGCCCAAAGGCCAATATCCTGTTTGGTAAGCGCAGCGGCCATCAAGTCGGGGAATTTATCGGGTGTGCACGCAAAAACCGGCACACCTAAATCGGCCAGGAATTGTGCATGACGATGATCATAAGAGGGTGCGCCATCATCATTTAAGGCCAGTAAAACTACCAGTTGCACCCCCGATGCTACCAGTTCAACGGCGCGACGGCGCATTTCATTAGCGTTGCCGCCTTCATACAGGTCGGTTATCAGCACCAGTACCGTGTCGGTTGGCCGGGTGGCAATTTGCTGGCAGTAGGTTAAGGCTGCATTAATATCCGTACCACCGCCTAACTGCACACCAAACAGCAGCTCAACGGGGTCGGTTAACTCCTCGGTTAAATCGGCAACAGCCGTATCAAATACCACCATTTTTGTTTTGATGGCTGGGATAGATGCCATCACGCTTCCAAATATCCCCGAATAAACTACGGACGAGCCCATGGACCCGCTTTGGTCCAAACACAATATCACATCCTTTAACGACGATCGCTTATGCCCATATCCAACCCTGTTCTCGGGAATGATGGTTTTGTATTCGGGCTGGTAATGTTTCAGGTTTTTAAGGATGGTAGCGCCCCAGTTAATTTCATGATGCCGGGGCCGGGTATTGCGGATGCTGCGGTTAAGGCTGCCGGTGATTGCCTGCCGGGTGGGCTCGGCCAGTTTTCGCACCAATTGGTCAACCACTTTGCGCACTACCTGCCTGGCCGTGTCTTTGGTTTTATCGGGGATAACCCGGCTCAGGGTCATCAGCGTTGCAACCAAATGAACATCCGGTTCTACATTTTCCAGCATTTCCTTTTCAAACAACATTTGGGTAAGGTTAAGCCGTTTTAAGGCATCCTGCTGCATTACCTGAACCACGCTTGATGGGAAAAATGTGCGGATATCGCCCAGCCACCTGCTCACATTAGGAGAGGAAGCACCCAGTCCTCCATTCCGGTCGCTGTCGTACAATGCCTCCAGGGTACGGTCAACCTTCAGATCGTTTTCGGTCAATTCAAATTGGGTACCTTCCTGCTGGTGGCCGCCTAATATTAACCGCCATTTGCGGATGTGTTGTTGTTCGGTTTCCATTTTGTGAGTGTCACATTTAAAAATTATAATTTGTCATCCACTCCGCCCGGCAATAGCCCGCGTGCAAGTTCGCTATGCATGTTGCAGAACATCCTTCGCTGCGCTCAAGGATGACAATGGAAAAAGCCCTTCTTAAAACCCTTCTCCTTTGGAGTTGGTTTGAACCATCAATCCCAACAATTCCATCACCACCGGCAGTCCCATCCTTGCTCTTTCCGCATCAAACCCAGCCTCAAAAGCCGGATTTTGCCCGCCGGTTGTTCAGCACCTGCATGAAATTATCTTCCGTTAACCCGGCTACCCAATTGTCTATCACTCCCCATAAATCCTGGTCGAGCAATAGCAAAGTGCCGCTGCCTTTTAAAAATCCTTCTATCCATGCAGCTGCCATAACCGGCGCCGTAGCAGCCGACATCGCATAGCTAAATAATTGGATCAGGGCATCGCCTGCTAACAGTTTGCCATCATTCAGTAAGCGTGTGCTGTAGCCGGCAATAACCGGCGATGTACTTTTATG
>JABDBM010000211.1 GCA_013288685.1 Bacteroidota bacterium
TTAAGCATCTACGGGTTTTTATTTCGCTTGGTTTTAGATCATAGATATTTTAATTATTTTTTTATTTCGCAGATAAAAAGGGATCACAGATTTGAGTTGATTTTTATGATCAGGAAGATTTAGTCTGAACCGTCATTCTTTGGATTTAAGGATTACAGGATACCGGGGTGGGGTCCGGACAATAAATCTCCAGATCGACTATAAATGTCCATCAGGAAAATCCTGAAATCCTGCGAATCAAGGTTCAGACAGTTAATTGCAGCCCATCGTAAGCCAATCCAATATCCGCAGGGAGTATTTCGGATATAGCTTTATGTGTACCCAACCGATGACTGATATGAGTAAACCAGGTCTTTTCGGCGCCCATTTCCTGTGCAAATACTATCGCTTCATCAAGAGTAAAATGTGATATATGCGGCTGTTGCTGCAGCGCATTAACCACCAGTATTTTTGAGCCCTTTATTTTTTCCTTTTCAGTTTCCGAAACTGTTTTGGCATCGGTTATATAAGTGAAATCGTTGATACGAAAGCCCCAAACCGGTAACTTGTAATGCATTACTTCAATGGGTATAAACGTTATTGCACCTATTGTAAACGGCTCTCCGTTGATGGTGTGGAAATTTACCTGCGGTATGCCAGGATATTTAAATTCTTCAAAAATATAATGGAACTCGCGTTTAATGGCAACCTGTACGCGCAGATCAGCATAAACATCAACTGGCCCCTGCTGAAAGTAATTGAATGCCCGTATATCGTCCATACCGGCAATGTGATCCTTATGCTCGTGGGTAAAAACTATCGCATCCAGGTGCTGAACTTTGGCCCTCAGCATTTGGTACCTGAAATCGGGACCCGAATCAATAACAATCACTTTCCCTTCGCTTTCAACTAATAATGAAGTACGCAGGCGGTTGTCGCGTGCATCAGCCGATGTGCAAACCTCGCAGTTGCAGGCTATAACAGGCACACCCTGCGAAGTTCCGGTACCTAAAAATGTTATGGTCACAGTTCCAGTTTGGTTTGTTTAAGTTGATGTAAAAAAGCCAGTTGCTTATCGTCGAGCAGGTTGATGTCCATATCCAAATCGCGAGCTAAATCGCTTATGGCCAATATTTTGCTCTCCAATCCCGAAAATTTGTTTACTACCACCACTTTGCTGTGTTGCAGCAAACATGCCCCGGTTTTAAAATTGCCCTTCTCGTACCGCACCTTATAGCCGGTAGTTTTTAGCAACATTTCCAGTTTTTCGAGCGTATGGTTGGTGATAGTTAACATCGAAGTTCAAAAATAAGGAGAAAAGTCCGGAAAGTCAGTAAAGTCCGAAAGTCCGGAAGAAAAAAATGTGGGGAGTCAGTAAAGTGCGAAAAGTTAGTAAAGTAAAAAAAGATAAGTCGTTTTCCTAATCTATAACAGCTGATCTCTAATCTTTTCAGCAGCTTCTTTCCGGACTTTCGGACTTTACTGACTTTTCCGACTTTTTTTCTATATTGTCCCTTATTTCCCTAAGTAAATTTTAAACCTGTTTTTTTTAGTATGGACCCAAACGCTAACCGATTTCTTTCGCTGGATGTATTTCGCGGAATGACGATTTGTTTTATGATCATTGTGAATACCGCCGGTAGTGGCGCAACACCTTTTGCGCCGCTCGAGCATGCCGCCTGGTTTGGTTTTACGCCTACCGATTTGGTATTCCCATCATTTTTATTTGCCGTGGGCAATGCCATGAGCTTTTCGCAAAAAAAGTTTTTAGCATTAAGTAATTCTGCCTTTTTGTTAAAGATACTTAAACGCACCGCGCTGATATTTTTATTTGGTTACCTGATGTCGTGGTTTCCGTTCGTTGAACATACAGCCACAGGATGGTCATTGTTGCCTATCAGCCATACCCGTATTTTGGGTGTGTTGCAACGAATAGCAATCTGCTACTTTTTTGCCTCGCTTATCATTAGGTATGTATCTTCAAAAACAGCAGTTATTATTATCAGTGTCGTGCTTTTATTTGGATACTGGGCGCTTTTGCTGATTTTCGGTGACCATACGCAACCTTATGGGATGTTAAGCAACGCCGGGACGTATCTGGATAAATGGGTAATGGGCGATAATCACTTATATCACGGCGAGGGGGTAGCATTTGATCCCGAAGGTATTTTGAGCAATCTGCCTGCCATAGTAAATGTTATTTGCGGTTATTATGCCGGCAAGTTTATACAGGAAAAAGGCAAAGGTTACGAAACCATTTCGAAGCTGATGTTATACGGCGCCTTATTTATCTTTTTAGCACTATGCTGGAACATGAGTTTCCCTATCAGCAAAAAATTGTGGACCAGTCCGTTCACTTTATTAACGGTAGGAATTGACCTAATGCTGATATCGGCCCTGGTTTACGTGGTTGAAATATTGCAATGGAACAAAGGTAACTGGACCGCATTTTTCACTACTGTCGGTAAAAATCCGCTGCCGGTTTATTTATTTTCCGAGCTTTTTGTGGTGATATTATTTAAAATACAGATTACGCCTACCGCCAATGCCTTTGGCTGGATAAACCAGGTATTGTTCCAGGTAATTGCGCCAGGGGCTATAGGGTCCTTATTATTCGCAATTTGCTATATGCTGATTTGCTGGACGTTTGGTAAGATATTGGATAAGAATAAGATTTATTTGAGGGTTTAGTCTGAACCATGATTCGTAGGATTAATGGATTGCTATGATGAGCAGTCATAATCTTTTAATCCTACGAATCACGGTTCAAACCCATTCAGCCATATTGTTAAAAAATGAAGAAAATAACTTTTTTATCCCTGCTGGTTAGCCTTGCCATTTGCGCCACAGCGCAACCACAACAGCAAACTAAAACCTTTGCTGAGCGCCTTGGCTGGCCAAAGGGTGCTCGGGTATTGATTTTGCATGTGGATGACGCCGGCATGTCTCACGATTCAGACGAAGGCGTTGAAAAGGCGCTTACCGATGGCGTATCCACCTCAACCAGCGTGATGATGCCCTGCCCCTGGGTGCCCGAAATTGTAAAATATATTAAGGAGCACCCCAATACCGATGCCGGTTTGCATTTAACCCTAACCTCCGAATGGGATAATTATCGCTGGGCGCCATTAGCCGGAAAAACTGCCGTACCCGGCCTGGTAGACAAACAAGGCTGCTTTTGGCCGGCTGTAGAAGCTGTATATTTTAGGGCTACTGCCGATGAAGTGGATAAAGAAATAAGGGCGCAGCTTGACCGTGCTTTGAGCATGGG
>JABDBM010000212.1 GCA_013288685.1 Bacteroidota bacterium
AACGTAACCACCGCAAACCCGGCTACATAAATCAAATCGACAGATTGGTTGTAAAATAAAGCCAGCGACATCTGGATTAAAAAAAGCACTATTCCTAAAATGGTCGTTTTCATGGTTTAAAAAAATTTGGTTAAAAACTCGGCTAATAATCCTGCGCCAACGGCAAATACAAAGGTAACGCCTAACAATATTAAGGGCACTTTAACACCGCCCAACTTTTTACGGGTAAGTACCAGCGTGAACAACCCGAAAGCCGGAGCGCCAAAAACCATAGAGGCGATGGGCCCGTTGGAAAAACCAAGATGCAGCAGCACCGTTCCCAACAATATTTCGAACAACACCGGCACCGAAAGCAGGGTGGCTATAAACGAAACAATTACGATTACTATGAACGGACTATAATTGGCTATATGGCTAAAAACCTCGTTAGGGAAAATAACCCTGAATAAAGCCGTGATGAGCGTACCCAGCAACATTAAGGGAATTAGCTTTACAGCGATATTACCCACCGCTATCAGCCAGTCTTCAAAAGTTTTTACGATGGTTTTACCAAAGGATAATTCAGGAAAATAACACGAAATTTGGTTGATGCCTTCGTTTTGCTGAAGCAGTGAGGGCGCATCGGGGTTAACCAATTTTGATACATAAGGCACAACCACGTTGATCATCAGCACACTAAACACAATCCGCGAGATAACCACGGCGGGATTAAACAACCCAAACATGGTTACAATGCCAATAAAGTTGAGCAAGGCCCCGCCCATAATAATCCCCAGCGATGACTCGGCGCTTCCCCCCTGCGAGGTTAAACTCATACTGGTTACCGCCGAACAATTGGCGCACATGTTAAGCGGCATACCTATTAAACTGCCTACCGCCGCCCCTTTTATTCCCTTTAAGCGCAACAGGTTGCTGAATTTTTTATAAGATAAGGCCAGTGAAAGTGCAGCCGCACCAATAATAACGGCAAAAGTCATCCCGGTAGCATTAGCCTCCCAAAAGTTGGCGCACGATTTTAAAACGGCTGCAGGATAGCTATCGGCTGCCTGTACCGGGAAGCGTTCGTGGTAATTCAGTTCGCCATGATCGTGGGGTTTGAGGCATTTGCCTTCAATACAAATCACCTTTTTATCTTCGGCCTTAAACCGGCTGCCAAATAAAAACAAGGCTAAAAAAGCTACCAGCATCAGCAGCTTCATCAAATTTTCTTTGTTCATTTAAATAAAATCAGGTTCAATCGCAATAATTAATTGGTACATCAGGGAGATGATCAATAGTTGGCTAAAAATCAGCGGGTAAGATAATATTATTTAGTAACTTTTTTGTTACTAATATACAATTTCCAGTGTTAAGCTTTTGTTAAGTAACACCTGCACGAGGCGTTTTCTGCCTCCTAATACCATGTTACTACTGCAATCTATCAAATCTTCGGTCTGGGCCGAAGGCTGGCAACAATCTCCATCGCAATAGCCTGTTGTTTGTTGTTCAGTTTTTCGCCAGCTATTACTATTCCATTATAAAGTGTGTCTGGCGAAACATTTTCTTTACGCATATAAACACCAATTGTGCCTTTAACTCCTTTTCGGGGATGCACCATACGACGATAATAATGCTGTATCGTGTCTATTATTACTATATGATCCTTTATTTCCTGCGGGATAAAAACAGGCAACTTAAATTTATCATTCCCCTGATTACATGATGCGATAAAATCGCAACCCGGAGCGAACGAGCTATCCTGTTTTACAGAAGGCCTTATATTAACTACCTCTGCAGTTCTAAAATCAGCGTTAGGATGCTGTTTATGATTTAAAAATCGAATGATTGCCTCGTCTTTCCACCATCCTTTGCGGATAAACTCCTGGGTCGTCATCACGAGCGTGTCGCAGTACGGGCCATAGTCAAAAGCCAAATAAAAGCCTTTGCCTTTCAAAAGTCCCGGCTGAGAATCGATACCCCGTTCAAGTTTCAGGTTAAACTCATTTGGAACGTCTATAAGGTATTTGCCCATAGCTATTGTTTTCCATCCGGGCCTGTTACTGCTCGTGGTTTTTAAGGCCGGCCGGCTTTTGTGGCATCCAAATAAACCGATGACTATTAGCAACGTCCATATTTTTTTCACATTAATAATCATAAATGTGTTCAATCACAATCTTATTTTCCAGTAACATTTTTACGGTAGCTCTTAAATTGCTTACGGTTGTTACCAAAGCAATCCTGCTTAAACCGGGTTGGGTTATTATTTGTTGCAATTAATGATTGCCGTGTTAAAACAGTGAGCATTATAGCGCCGGAGTTACCGGCAATCTCGCGAAAGTTAACACCCTTTTGGGCGAGTTTTGAAACCGCCGGATTAAATTCCGCATAACGGGGCAAATAGGCTATAGCTGTACCATTTGGTAAGGATTTCATTTGGTGCACAAATCCGGTGGTATCTAATCCATCGGGCAGTTTATCCATCACTACTGCTGTTTGTAACGACGCGGTACCATAAGCCGATTTAGTGCCTACCCCGATTAGCCAGCCATACCCGCTCTTAATCATTAATTCCGTTGTCAGGTAATACCGGCGTTCCAATTTCCTTATCAAATGTGGGCCAGACAACGAGGTATTACTCCATAACGACTTAAGCTGGTGGTTGAAATTATACTCATACCAGGGGAATGCCTCAATAAATTTCACATAACTTTTTTCGTAATCCGAATTAAATTTGTCTTCAGCAGTTAGCTCCTCCCCTGCCCTGGTATCTGTTACACGGCCAATAATGGTTTCATAAAACGATTTAACCCCATATTCTACTGTGGTACTGCCGGCAATCACCATAATCATCACATGGTAGCCTGTATTAAATGGGTAATTATCTTTAATCTGATCATACATTACCCCATAGCCGCCCCACATTTGGTCAACATGCTTCAGGTACGGAAAACTGGTGGAGGTATGTGTTTTAAAATAGTCTGCCTGTTCTGCCGGGCTAAACACCAGGAACCATTCCGGATAGGTTAAAAAGGTTTGATCAGGCGGCCGTATATCACCTTTCGGTATAATAGGATGTCTGTTAAAAACAAGCCATTGCTTATCAATCAGCAATCCTTTTCCGGCAGGTATGGTCGATGGTGTTTTGTTTTTAACAACAAACGTCACCATAGCCAGCAGCAAAGCAATCAGCGTTA
>JABDBM010000213.1:0-1728 GCA_013288685.1 Bacteroidota bacterium
AGTTTGTCTGCACTACAATAATTGTGTCGGTTTTTTTGGGTAATTTTTTTAGGTATTTATCACAGCGCATTATGGAGAATTTGCGCGTGCATACCTTATTAAACTTCAGAAAAGCTGTTTTTAATAATGTTATGGATTTGCATCTGGGGTATTTTAGCAATGAGCGGAAAGGTAATATCATATCAAAAATTGCATCGGACGTGCAGGTTGTGCAGTTTTCGGTAACCGGCACATTACAGGTTGTTTTTAAGGAGCCGGTACAACTCCTCTTTTACATGGCAACTTTATTTTACATGTCAACCACGCTCACCTTTTACTCATTAACGATTATACCTATTTCGGCCTTTATTATATCCCGAATAGTAAAGCGACTTAAGCAGCAGGCTATAGCGTCCCAGCAAACGTATGGCACCATGATCAGTTACCTGGATGAAGCCTTATCAGGCGTTAAAATTATCAAAGCGTTTAACGCCACCCAATTTATAAAAAACAGGTTTAACAGCGAAAATATAAAGTACTCAACCATCACTAAATCAATGGCGCGAAGGCAGCAATTGGCGTCACCTGTTTCCGAATTTTTGGGTGTATTAATGGTCACCTGCATCATATTATACGGCGGACATTTAATATTGATTGATCATTCCGACAGCCTTAAAGCTGCCAGCTTTATTTCCTACATTGCGATATTTTCGCAGGTAATGCGCCCGGCAAAGGCCATTTCCGATTCGTTCAGCAATATTCACTCCGGCATTGCAGCCGGCGAACGCGTGCTGGCGCTGATAGACGAAAAACCGCTGATAGTTGATGCGCCAAACGCCATTGCATTAAAAGATTTTAACGATAGTATTGAATTTAGCGATGTAACTTTTGCTTATCAGGATAAAGAAGTTTTATCGGGCGTTAACCTAATTGTTCCCAAAGGAAAAACCGTGGCTTTGGTAGGGCCGTCGGGTGGTGGTAAGTCAACCTTGATGGATTTGATACCGCGGTTTATCGAGCCTCAATCGGGCAAAATTTTAGTTGATGGTAAAAACATTAACGCCGTTACCGCCGATTCGTTAAGGGCCCTGATGGGGATAGTAAACCAGGAATCAATTTTGTTTAACGATTCTATTTTTAACAACATTGCCTTTGGCAAAACCGATGCTACCAGGCAACAGGTAGAAGCCGCCGCAAGGATTGCAAATGCTCATAATTTTATCACCGAAACTGATAATGGCTATGACACTAATATAGGCGACCGCGGCACCAAACTATCGGGCGGGCAGCGGCAGCGTATCTGTATAGCGCGCGCGGTGTTAAACAATCCTCCTATTATGCTGTTGGACGAAGCTACCTCGGCATTGGACACTGAATCAGAAAAATTAGTACAGGATGCGCTCAACAACCTGATGAAAAACCGCACGTCGTTAATTATTGCACACCGGTTAAGTACCATTCAAAATGCTGATATTATTTTAGTGCTCGAAAATGGCAAAATTATTGAACAGGGCAATCACCATGAATTGCTGCTTGCCGGTGGTTTGTATAAAAGATTGATAGACATGCAGGCCTTTAATGCTGATTGATAAAAGAAGCGTGGGTGAGAGATTAGCAAAAAATAACGTCGTGATTTTTCGGCGAAAATAACTTTGGTTAATAAAGCAAAGTTATTTTTAACACGGAGATACAGAGATGGCACGGAGAACGCAGAGAAGTAAAATATCTAATTAAACTCCGCGCCCTCCG
>JABDBM010000213.1:1738-3097 GCA_013288685.1 Bacteroidota bacterium
CTCTGTTTCTCCGTGTTAAAATTGTTAGTTATACTGAAATTTAGAGATTTGGTAAAACTAATCTCCAACCTCTCACCTCCAATCTCCAAACTTCCATCAAAGTAAAAAGGATGTTACCATTACCCAAGAACCAGCTGTTTTTGCACCGGAGGCAACACCTAACTAAATTGTTACTTTTTGTGTGAAGTAATTGGTATAGGTTTGGCGTTAAGAAAAGTAACCCCAATTTCTTATGGCTACACATAACCATACCTACCATACAAAATCGCCGGTACTATTTCTGATATACAACCGGCCGCTTTTAACCAAACAAGTTTTTGAGCAGATAAAAATCGCCAAACCAACACGGCTATACGTTGCTGCTGATGGGCCGAGACCCCACAAACCCGGCGACGATGCATTGTGCCGGGAAACCAGAGATATTATAAAAAGCGTTGACTGGGAATGCGAGGTAAAAACACTTTTCCGCACAGAGAACGGGGGTTGTAAAGAAGCCGTGTCTGCAGCTGTTACCTGGTTTTTTGACCACGAAGAGGAAGGTATAATATTAGAGGACGACTGCCTGCCTGCAAACAGTTTCTTTTACTTTTGCGATACCTTGCTCGAAAAATACCGCTATGACACCCGCATAAGGCATATAACCGGCAGTAATCAGCAGCAGGGACGAAAATGGGGGAATGCCTCGTACTATTTTTCGGACATCACTTACGTTTGGGGATGGGCAGGCTGGCGAAGGGTGTGGAACGACTATGATAAAGACCTGCTTGGTTACGATGAAGAGGAAGGAAAAAGGCACCTCAGCGAGATTTTTAACGACGACCTGGTGACCAAACAATGGCTCAAAAATTTCATGGAGCAAAAAGCAGGCAAGATTGACAGTTGGGCATGGCCACTAACTTTTATCAATTTTTTTAACAGCGGTCTCTGCATTATCCCCAACCAAAATCTGGTGAGCAACCTGGGCTTTGGCGAAGATGCAACGCATACCATGAATAAGGCCAGTTTACAAGGCAATGTACCTGTGGCCCAAATAAGCGATATAACCCACCCCGTTTTTATATTCGCCGAAAAAAAAGCGGATTTATTTTCCATCGGCTATGAATTTGGTGTGGACGAGATAAGGCGTAAAAACAATTTACTGCGGCGGCGATTTAAACGCTGGCTTAAAGGTTTGTTTGTTAAAAAGCATTGAACAGGGTAGCACAATCAATGCATCAAGGCGGGCGGGTAAAGCAGGTACCAAGTAAATAGTCTTTAGTGGAAAGTTTATTTTTTTATGCACTTTTTTTTAAGTGTATTCTCAGCGTTGCTTAAACAATTATTACCGCATTATTGTAATTTCACCTCCACAAAACGCAA
>JABDBM010000214.1 GCA_013288685.1 Bacteroidota bacterium
AGCCGTGATTTCCTTTCAAATTTTGAAACAATAAAACCGCCGAATAGGGAGCCGCTTCAAACGAACATTCAGGTAGATACCGAAAATGTCGAATATGACGACCGGGCCTATATTCGGAACGTTTACTTTATATGGCCTGACGGCAGATGGCATTTTATAAATTATAGTCGCCTTGATGCTGGGTCGATGGATGCGGAACAAACAACAATACGGTTAATGTTTGGCCCAGAGGTTGCCGAACTGATTGGGATTAGGTTGTTGCCATTATTTAAGTCGCTGTCTATGCACAAAAGAAAATACGTTTACTGCGATGATGCAAGGTACAATGATCTATATGATGATGAGCCAATGGTAAACGAAATAAATATTATTCAAAATGGATAATGCCGCCCAAGCTTTAGCCGGGGCGGCATCGTTTAATTGATGAGAGGCTGTTGTCTCCAGGCAATAATTTATAGAGTGTTTTCGGGACCAAAATGATGTAAATATTCTACGGCCTTTGAAGCTTCACCGGCTGCTACAAAAATCGACCGATTATTTTCTTTTATAACTTTTAGCCAGTTTTCAATATATCCTGCGTGATCGCCCTTCTCCACTGTAGCCAGACCAAATCCGGCAGTAAGAAAAGCCGCCCCCAGCTCGGCCACGAGTTCTTCAATTGCGTAATTTTGATCGCCAAATTTCATGCCTTTTGTCCGGTTCAAACGGTGAGATGAGCCTGACCAATGGATTAACTCATGTAAGGTAGAAGAATAATATCCCTCGGTTGCTGTGCAGGTCACCGTATCCCTAAACTTTTCGGGGTATGGCATCAAAATTTTATCGCAGGATGGTCGGTAACACGCCCCGCCGTCATGATGTTCAACGATGGCTCCAGTATTGGAGATAAACTCGTCCACAACGGCGATTTTCTCAACCAGGGATTTTTTTGGTTTTTCCTCCTGGTACTTATCAGGGTCATGACTAACAAGCTGACACCGGTTAAATACTTTTAGTGACTTTAGCATTGGTATTTTAGTTATTTCATCGCCAACTTCCTTTTCAAGTGTCGTATAATAGACAATCAAACTGCCTTTCTCATCTTTTCGAACAGCTTCGCCTCTGTCTTTCCATTGCTGGAAACCAGCCCATTCATCAGTAGTAAAATTGTTTTTTAATGAAGAACACCATAGGAGAATGATATTCATTCCCTGGTAGTAGTTTCTGGTGGTGAAGTTGTAAGGAAGCCCTAACAATTTTTGAGTTGATCCAGACCAGGGTTGTTGCCAGGGAATTGTCCCTGCTTCCAGCTGCTGGATTATAATATCTGTTACCTGTTGCTGGATATTTTTGAGAGCGGCGTTTTGAGTTGGCGATTTTTTTAAGGTTGCGGTTTGCATTTGAAATAGCCTTTCGATTGAGTTTGATTGAAAGATGGTCACCGGTTTAATCGTTCCAGTAATGTCGACCGGAGCGCTTTACGACTATTACGATGCAATCTTGCGCGCCGGCGGAATTAAAGGCTTACTTTAATACAGGAGTCCTGTGGAACTCCTGTATCAAACAGAATGGTAATTAGAAGTAAGAACTTCAAATTTTTTGCCTGCTTTACCAGTCTTGTTATTAACCGAAGATCGCTGTTCTATCGTTTGATGACGCCAACCGTGTTTTGTGATGTATTCCTTTAAAACATCGGAAGGGTACGAACTCAATAAAAATTTGCCCTTGATCGACGATAAGGTTTCAAGCAATGCTATAAAGTCAGCTTCTGAGTAACCATCGTAATGACCGCAATCCGAATTAAAGTAAGGCGGGTCGCAATAGAAAAAACTATTTTCGCTGTCTCTGCTGCTGATAATGTACAAGGCATCTGTACATTCAAGCTGGACATTTTCGAGCCGTAATGCGTATTCATCGGTAAAGCGATTGCGCCTGTTAATGGTATTTTTCGCAGTCCATTCCGATTTTCGTCCAATACTCCATGACGTGTCGAATTTGCTGCCGAAGCTTTGACAAGACAAAACCCACACGGCCCAGGCTAGCTTAACTTTATCAAACAATCCCGGATGATTGTAGATAATAGACGCCTTTTCATATAAATCCCTGCTGTGCAGCGTGGATTTTATTTCTTTTTCCAGGGATGCGTAGTCATGCTTGACAACCTCATAAAAATTCATCAAAACGCGGTTAGTATCATTCAAAATTTCAACACGCGACGGTTTTTTGGCAAAAAAAACCGCTGCCCCACCCAAAAACGGTTCACAGTACAATGTGTGTTCAGGGATTAGGCGAAGAATTTTCGCACATAAACGTTGTTTGCCGCCGTAATAGGTAATGGGTGTCTTTAGGAGAATTTTGGGCAAGTTGCACCTCTGGGTAATGGTTCAAAAATGCTTCGGTTGAAGCAGCAAGAAATTACTTGAAAAGATGGTTATATTTTCATGGCATCAATCCATTATCGGCAAAGGAATAGTAACTATGGGCGGTCAGAATGAGGTGATCTACCACAGCAATATCTACGATCCTTCCAGCCTCAACCAATCGGTCCGTTAATTGAATATCCGCATCACTTGGCTTTAAACTACCCGAAGGATGATTATGGGCCGGAATTAATTTACTGGCCTTTGCTTTTAATGCCGTGGCTAATACAATCTTAAGGTCAACAGGGCAAGCTTTCATAGAACCTGTCGATATTTCGGAAATGCCTAAGCAGTTATTTCCGTGGTCAAGCAGGAGTATTTTGAATTGTTCAACCAATTCAATCCTGTTCATATCCCAATTGTGTTTAAGCACCTGATATGCGGTTTCGGCAGAATTAACCTGAATTCTGTTCTCCGGTAATGTTTCATTGCGATAGATCAGTTGAACCTCCGCGACTTGGTATAATGGATTTGCGCTAAAATAATTCATGACCGCCTCCTACAATTTCAACTTAGGATTGTGTATATGAGCATCATTTAGGTCTTTATAGTCGTAATACTGATCGTTCATTTCACTGCATTTAATGCCTTGTGATTTAAACGCAGTGAACAAAGCCCTCGTTGTGATTTCCCCGGCCTTATCATTGTCAAGCCAGGTAAAAGCCTGCTTGTAACGAGA
>JABDBM010000215.1 GCA_013288685.1 Bacteroidota bacterium
CGTTAAGGAAAAAGCTGTAAAAACTATTGCCCATTCGGACAAAGTAAACAAAGAGAAAATAAACCAGGGCATAGCCGTAGTTACAGAAATTAGCGCAACCGAATTTTTAGCCGACGAAAAATATAAAGAAGGGGTATTCGGTCCGTACTCGATGTTGGTGGTGGCGGATGACCTTGCGCAGTTAGAAAAGGTTATTGACACCTTACAGGGACAACTAACCGTAAGCATCATGGCCGAAAAAGAAGAACTGGCCGCCTACAAACACTTAACGGATAAACTGGCAAACATAGCAGGCAGGGTGATATTAAACGGCCCGCCAACAGGAGTTGAAGTTGGCAATGCCATGCAACACGGTGGCCCGTTCCCGGCAACATCCGACAGTAGGTTTACATCAGTGGGCACCGGCGCGATCAAGCGTTTTGTACGCCCCGTATGCTGGCAAAACTGGGACGAGGATCTGCTGCCCGACGAATTGAAAACCACCAACCCGCTAAATATTTGGCGGCTGGTAAATAATGAATGGAGCAAATAGGTCATTCGCGTTGCTGTCATTGGGTCATTAAGTCATTGGCTGGTTTGTAATGAACCAATTCCAATGACGCGAATTAAATGCCCCCAATGACGCGAAGCAAATGACCCAATGACTTAATGACGCGAAGCGAATGACAAAAACTTTTTTCTGTATAGATGCACATACCTGCGGTAACCCGGTAAGGCTGGTGGCCGGGGGCGGACCAAATTTATTGGGGGATAATATGAGCGAAAAGCGCCAGCACTTTTTAAAGGAATACGACTGGATTCGCAAAGGCCTGATGTATGAACCGCGCGGACATGATATGATGTCGGGCAGCATATTATACCCGCCTCATGATCCGGCGAACGATGTTGCTGTTTTATTTATTGAAACCAGCGGCTGCTTGCCGATGTGCGGGCATGGTACAATCGGTACCATTACCATTGCCATCGAAGAGGGCTTAATCACACCAAAAATCCCGGGAATCGTACGAATGGAAGCGCCTGCCGGTTTGGTTTTGATTACCTACAAACAAGAGGGTAACAAAGTGAAATCGGTAAAACTGGTAAATGTACCCGCTTATTTAGCTGCCCAAAATTTGGAGGTGGAATGCCCTGATTTAGGTGTGCTGACTGTTGATGTGAGCTATGGCGGCAACTTTTACGCTATTGTTGACCCGCAGCCTAACTTTAAAGGCCTGGAAAACTACACGGCAGATCAGCTGATCTCCTGGAGCCGGGTGCTAAGGCAACGAATAAACGAAAAATACACGTTTGTACATCCCGAAAATCCAACCATTAACGGTTGTTCGCATATTTTATGGACGGGTAAAACTATATCGCCGGAAGCAACTGCACGCAATGCGGTATTTTATGGTGATAAAGCCATTGACCGGTCTCCCTGCGGAACCGGAACTTCTGCCCGCATGGCACAATGGCATGCCAAAGGATTATTAAAAAAGGGCGATAAGTTTATCCACGAAAGTATCATCGGCAGTCAGTTTGTTGGTACTGTGGAGGATGAAGTGACGATTGGTGACAAACCGGCTATTATACCGGGTATTGAAGGCTGGGCTAAAGTGTATGGGTACAATACCATTAAGATTGATGATGATGACCCGTATGCGTATGGGTTTCAGGTGATATAATGGCCAGGCATTTTAAAAAACTTTGTCATTGCGAGGAGGTACGACAAAGCAATCTCTGAACTTTGCCCTAATCGAGGTGCATGATTGAGCGCTATACGACGAGGTTGCTTCGCTCGTTCCTCGCTCGTAATGACGGATTTAATAATATTATAACGAAACATGAGTAAAGCAATAATAATAGGCGGCGGTGTTATCGGATTGTTCTCCGCTTATTACCTTAATAAATCCGGCTGGGAAGTTGATGTTTTAGAACAATTTGATTTGTCCGACAATTGTTCTTTCGGTAACGCGGGGATGGTAACACCCAGCCATTTTGTGCCGCTGGCTTCGCCGGGGATGGTGGAGCAGGGTATCCGATGGATGTTTAACAGTAAAAGTCCGTTTTATGTAAAGCCATCGCTAAACCCAGAATTAATTAGCTGGGGATTCAAATTTGTAAAGGCCGCCACCAAAAAACAGGCAGAACGTGCCGCCGGCGGATTACGGGATATATCGATGTACAGCCGCGAGCTTTTTCATGAGTTTGCAAACGACAGTGGTCTTGAATTCGGCTTAACCGATAAAGGCATCCTGATGCTTTTTAAATCGGCGAAGGTTGAGGAGGAAGAACGTCACATGGTGGAAAAAGCCACAACGCTCGGCCTGGATGCCCAATACTTGACACCCGAAGAATGCCGCAAGCTGCAGCCGGATATCGAACTGGATATTTTAGGCGCGGTGCATTATCATTGCGATTCGCACATGTATCCCAATAAATTAATGGCGGCCCTCCCGAAATACCTCGAAGCAAAAGGCGTACGGATTCACCGGAATACAGAAGCGATAAAGATTAATGATGAGGCGGGCAAAATAACTTCGGTGATTACAAAAGACAAGGAATTTACCGGCGATACTTATTTGATAGCGGGCGGGGCATGGTCCCCGGGCATTGCTAAGCTGGCGGGCTTGACTGTGCCGCTGATGCCGGGGAAAGGTTACTCGTTTATGGTGCATGAGCCTGTTAAAAAAATGACGATCCCGTCCATATTATGCGAGGCGCGTGTGGCTGTAACACCGATGAATGGCAGCATCCGCTTTGGCGGTACAATGGAGGTAGGTAAAATAAATAAGGAAGTAAACATGAACCGGGTGAAGGGCATTGTAGAGTCTGTCCCTAAATATTTCCCTGATTTTAAATTGCCTGTGCCCGACAAAAAAGAGATTTGGTTTGGCTTCCGGCCATGTTCGCCTGATGGGTTGCCATATATTGGGTTATCTGATAAATA
>JABDBM010000216.1 GCA_013288685.1 Bacteroidota bacterium
TCGGCCGAAAAGCAAGTGTTTAGCGAGAATTATGAGACCTGGCTACCCAAAACAAAAGTTATTGTAATTGAATTACACGACTGGATAAAACCCGGCTGCTCCAAAGCTTTTTTCACAGCTATCAATAACACGCTCAACAATTATAGCTTTTCGCAGGTTGGCGAAAATACGGTGATCATTAATCATGACCTGGTGGGGTGAATCTTTTTTGCAACAAGTGTTCCACTTTTGCACACGCCGACCACATGCATTTAGCGGAACATGCTGATTATCAGACTTTCTAATTTAACCAATGGTTAACATTAGGTAACATGCTGATAATCAGGCGTTCCAAAACTACTGTTTACATGAAATTTATTTACTGCTTGCATACTTTATCTTTCGCGATATCCGCTCGGATGGTACTTCAATCAGTCGCCAAAAGCCCCACGAGATCAATGTGACGATGCCAAATACAATTAAAAACAGCACGAAATTATAAGACGAGCTAAAATACCGCTTCGACAAGTTGATCAGTTTTACGCCTACCGGAACGTGGATAAGATATAAGGAGTAGGATATTTTACCATAAAAGCCAAAAAACGACGGGATAGGCTTTTTTAAATAAAGTATCACCAAAACCGTAGCTGATGAAACAATTGCGGAAGCAAAATCATAAAAAAACAGGCTAAAAATGATTAATGCCATCAGTACCAGGTAATTTATCAGCGGCTTCCCTATTTTGGCATAAATCAGGAAAACCACGATCCCCATCAAAAAGAAAATCAGAAAATACTGAAACAAGCTTATAAGGGTAAGGCCGACAGGGAGACGGCATAAGATCACTAAAAGCGGCACTAAAGCCAGTGCTGTGAGTTTAGGATATTTGTGCAATACCCAAAAAAACAAGCCAATAAATATATAATACTGCGCCTCCACCGCTAACGACCAAAAAACAGGGTTATCGGCAGGTATATTTAAATAAAAGCACTCACGTATTATTGATTGTACCGTCTCGGGAAATACCACATGCCTTACATGGTATGAGCTATACATGATGACAAGGGTTAAGCCGAGCGCCAATAAATAAGGCGGATGCAAACGCAGCAGTCTTTTATACAGAAAGGTGAAATAATTAGGTATACCATAATTACCTTTAAGCAGGCTCAGCGGAATCACAAAACCCGAAATAACAAAAAAAATGTGTACACCATATTTGCCATAAAGCAATAAAAAATTCAAGATACCTTTAGGGGCATCTGCGCCTATTAATGCGCCGCTGATATGGCAAAAACAAACTAATGCTGCTGCTATGCCCCGTAAAAGCACCAGGCTGTCTAAATGGCTGCTTTCTGCGGTCTTTGTGTCTGTAGTCAAATCTTTATAGCTGCTAAAATTTTGTTTGGATAAAGTATTTTCAAGGATAAATCGCCCTAAAATAGCAAAGTTTTTCCGTTTTGCGGGTTCAAGTTCCTGTTTTGAACCGACAGCATAGTGAGCAAAAGAGGAGCGTTAAGTAAAAATAGCTACCTGATCAACGTTATATAGCCTGAGTCTACAACTTTGGTATTATAAAAGGTGTCTTTACCGTTAAAAAGCCAGTAATAAGTGCCTGCAGGAAGCGGCTTCCCGCGATACATTCCATCCCATGGTTTTTCTGCCGACTTTGTTTCAAATACGAGTGCGCCGTACCTGTTGTATACGCGTAACGACTCAAATTCTCCAAACCCTATGATGGTTATTGAAAAATAGTCGTTTATCCCGTCGTTATTGGGCGTAAAGGTGTTGACCGCCTTTATTATTGGCCGCAAGGGCGCATTTACCGTCACCGTAACCGGCTTAACCGTTGTACAGCCTGCAATGCTGGTGGCTTGTATATAATAAATGCCGCTATGGGCAATATGCTGGTAATCGGCAACCGGAATCGTTAATAAACTGTCGGCAAAATATTTATAAATGTAGGTTTCATTATGATTAAAAGTTGAGGAAATATCAACCGTTGCCGGGTAATACACCGCCGGTGGATTGGTAACTGTAAGCTTTGCATCAACTTGAACCACCGTTACGGGGCTTATATTAGTACACCCGTCTGGCGTCACCGCCTTGATGTAGTAAGTACCATCGGCCGAAATATTTTCAGGCTGATACAAATAATTTAAGCCCGAGGGGTCCCTCCAATAACTTAGCGTGAGGTTAGCGCTGCTCCCGGCGGTTACCGACGCGGCTGTGAGATCGGCGCCCGTCCCGGCACAATGATAGATGGTATCAGCAACTTTAAAAACCAGGTCGGCATCTATCTTACTCACCACGGTTAACAAGGTATCGGTGCATCCCATGCCGTTAAACGGATATAAAACCACTCCGTATTTTGTGCCATCGGGCGGTGGCGGCGAAATGGTTAACACCTGCTGATCGGATAGTTGTTTTGAAAAGTCGGCATTGAACCAGGCATAGCCGCCAAAACCGCCGCCGGGCGCGGTAATGTTTATAAAACTTTGGTTAGCGCAGTAGGAGTTCCCTGTAATTGGCGTACCGCAAGTTTCGTCAACATCAAGGTAGGCATAGCCAAAATGCTGGCCCTGCGCGCAATCATTCGTCGTAAACTCCAGCCGCACTTGCTTGCCCCCTGCATTTACCAGGTTAATGGTTGCGGGCGCCCAATCTTTATAATATATTTTAGGAAACCTGTCGGAGTCGATGCCGGCTGATATGGGCGACAGCTTAAAGCCGGGCAAACTATCCGAAGCAATAAAGTCAAACGATGCACAATCAATATAATGCGTGTCGGTTATATCGTAAGTTTTCACCGTAAACCGCGGCTGTTGTATGGGGTTGTGGGGCGGATCCTGCAATACAACCGCGTAATAAAAAACCAAATTGTATTGATTTGCCCCTGCCGGTACCGTAAATGTATAGGA
>JABDBM010000217.1 GCA_013288685.1 Bacteroidota bacterium
GACCTTTCATACCAAAGCATGGCAAAATCTTTTAAATAATGAATTGGGCGGCAACTTTACCTGGGACGAGGTAAAACCGCAAATGTATGGCAAAAACCAGGAGGTATTGGTGCGGATGTTCGGTGCCGGCAGGTTTACCGACGAGGAAATGGATACTCTTGCCCTCGAAAAAGAAAAGAAATACCAACAGGAGTTTTTGCCTCACCTGCAACTATTACCCGGACTGAATGAGTTTTTAGAGAAAGCGTATCAAAACAATATCCCGATGGCTATCGGCTCGGCCGCCATACCGTTTAATATTGATTTTGTGCTGGATAATTTGAATATCCGCCATTACTTTAAAGTAATTGTAAGCGCAGATGATGTGCTGTTAAGCAAACCCCACCCCGAAACATTTTTAAAAGCGGCCCAACTATTAGGCGTTGAACCCGCTGACTGCATAGTTTTTGAAGACGTACCCAAAGGCGCCGAAGCTGCCTTTAATGCTGGCATGAACGCAGTGGTATTGACCACTACCCATGAACCCGCGGAATTTACCCACCTGCCCAATGTGTTGCATTTTGCAGCAGATTTTACGGATGAGGTGGTGAAGGAATTAATCTGAACTCGAATTTATGGAATTTAAGAATTAACAGAATTTTTGTTAGCTGAATGGTAATCAACACCTAATTCCAAAAATTCTTAAATTCCAAAAATTCGAGTTCTATCTATAATAAACCTCACTCCACTGCAACTCCTTTTTCAGTTGATGTAGTTTGGTGTCTTTGCCTATCAGTACGTATTCAATTCCGGCCATTTCGGCAAAGTCTTCCAGTTGTTCCGACGAAAGATTTTGGCTGTAGCAAGTATGGTGTGCGCCACCGGCCAATATCCAGGCTGCACAGCCTGTTTTCATATCAGGGTATGGTTTCCATAGCACGCGCGCTACAGGCAGGTTAGGCAGGTCGTGTTGCGGTGCAACGGCCTCTACCTCGTTTACCAACAGCCTGAACCGGTTGCCTATATCAATTACAGAAGCATTTAAAGCCGGTCCGCCAGCCACGTTAAATACCAAACGTACAGGATCGGCCTTGCCGCCGATGCCTAACGGATGTATCTCACAATTGGCTTTACCATCCGCAATCGACTCACAAATTTCCAGCATGTGCGAACCTAATACCAATTGGTTCTGCGGATCGAAATGGTAGGTGTAATCTTCCATAAACGAGTTGCCGCCTTTAAGGCCGCTGCCCATTACCTTCATGGCACGTACCAGGGCAGCAGTCTTCCAATCACCTTCACCGGCAAAGCCATAGCCCTGGCCCATCAGGCGTTGGGCTGCAATGCCGGGCAGTTGCACCATGCCATGCAGGTCCTCGAAAGTGTCGGTAAAGCCCTTAAAGTTACCATCTTTTAAAAATGCACTTAGGCCAAGCTCAATTTTGGCAGCTTCGCGCATGGAGCTATAGTGTGCGCCGCCTTTGTGTAATGATGCAACTACGGCATATTGTCCTTCGTATTCGGAAACAAGCTTATCCGTTTCGGCATCGCTGATGCTGTTAATTACTTTTACCAGATCGCCTACACCATGGGTATTTACTGAGTAGCCAAATTTTATTTCGGCCTCCACTTTATCACCATCGGTAACGGCCACAAAGCGCATATTATCGCCAAAGCGAACAAATTTGGCACCCTGCCAATCGGCCCAGCCGGCAGCCACGCGTGCCCATGCGCCAATCTGCGCTAAAACTTCAGGGTCCTGCCAGTGACCTACCACCACTTTGCGGTTTAAACGCATCCGCGACATAATGAAACCGAACTCCCTGTCGCCATGTGCGCTTTGGTTCAGATTCATAAAATCCATATCAATGCTGTTCCATGGAATATCGCGGTTAAACTGCGTATGGAGGTGCATTAATGGTTTTTGCAATATTTTTAATCCACCGATCCACATTTTAGCCGGCGAAAAGGTATGCATCCAGGCCACAATACCGATACAGCTTTTAGTAGTATTAGCTTCCTGGCAAACGGCGTAGATTTCTTCGGCCGATTTTACCGTAGGTTTAAATACAACACGTACCGGTACTTGTGATGCCCCGTCAAACGATTTTGCAATTTGCTGCGAATGCTCCGCAACCATTTTTAATGTTTCTTCTCCGTATAAATGCTGGCTCCCTGTAACGAACCAGATTTCGAAAGCTTTTAAATCAACCATAGTAGTAAGATCTGAGATTTTAGATATGAGATGTTTCTTTTTTAATAAATTACCAATGACCTAATGATAGCGCAGCGAACGACCAATAACTAACTCTGTCCATAATAAGAATCTGGTCCATGTTTGCGTTCAAAGTGTTTTTTAATTAGCGAGTCTTTGAGCCTTGGCGCCTGCGGGTTAATTTGTTCGGTTAAAAAAGCCATTTGCGCGATGGATTCCAGTACTGCGCTGTTATATACCGCTTTTTCTGCCGTTTTGCCCCACGTAAAAGGGGCGTGGTTGCCTACCAGTATCATTTCCACTTCTTTATAATCGTAACCCTTGTCGCGCAAACAATTGAGTATCTGGTAACCGGTTTGGTATTCGTAATCGCCCAAAATCATAGCATCTCTCATAGGCGGCGCGCAGGGAATATCAACCGTTTTATGGTCGGCGTGGGTAGTGCCATAAATGGGTATATCGCGCTGCGATTGCGCCCATGATGTAGCATAAGTTGAATGGGTGTGACAAATACCGCCAATGCCGGAGCATTCCTTGTACAATACCGCGTGGGTTTTGGTATCCGATGACGGTCTTAATTCCCCTTCAACCGTAATTCCGTCAAAATCAACAATTACCATTTTTTCGGGCGATAGTTCGTCGTAAGGTACACCGCTTGGTTTTATTGCAAAAACACC
>JABDBM010000218.1:0-2625 GCA_013288685.1 Bacteroidota bacterium
AAGGTCAATTACGTGGTCAACTACTTTTATTACATCCAGGTTGTGCTCAATTACCAATACCGTATTTCCTTTATCAACCAGTTGGTTTAAAACACCCAGTAATACATTAATATCTTCAAAATGCAAGCCGGTGGTGGGTTCATCTAAAATATAAAACGTATTGCCTGTGTCTTTTTTAGAAAGCTCGCCCGCCAGTTTAACGCGTTGTGCCTCGCCGCCTGATAGGGTGGTTGACGATTGTCCTAATGTGATATAACCCAAACCTACATCAAACAAAGTTTTAACCTTGCGGTAGATAGCGGGGATATGTTCAAAAAATGGCGTTGCATCTTCAATGCTCATATCCAATACATCGCTGATGGATTTGCCACGATAACGTACTTCCAGCGTTTCGCGGTTGTACCGCCTGCCGCCGCATTCTTCGCAAGGCACCTGTACATCGGGTAAAAAGTTCATTTCAATAACTTTTAACCCGGCGCCCTGGCAGGTTTCGCACCTGCCACCCTTTACGTTAAACGAAAAACGACCAGGCTTATAACCCCTTATTCTTGATTCGGGTAAGGCTACATACAGGTTACGGATATCCGAAAATACACCTGTATACGTAGCAGGGTTAGAGCGCGGCGTTCGGCCGATAGGTGTTTGATCTATCTCGATAACTTTATCGATATGTTCCAGTCCCTCAATTTT
The DNA here is from genome assembly GCA_013288685.1 of Bacteroidota bacterium. GTDB lineage: Bacteria > Bacteroidota > Bacteroidia > Sphingobacteriales > Sphingobacteriaceae > Mucilaginibacter. The sequence continues at coordinate 691 of JABDBM010000218.1, forward strand.
GTCGTAAGGCAGCGGATGTTTTTTTGCCCTGAAAAAATGATGATTTAAGATAGGGTATAAAGTCTCTGTAATTAAACTTGATTTACCACTGCCCGATACTCCGGTTACACCAATCAATTTACCCAACGGAAAATCAACAGAAACTTTTTTTAAATTATGCCCTTCCGCTTTTTTAAGACCGAGGGTTTTGCCATTGCCTTCGCGGCGTTTTGCCGGAATGGCAATTTCACGTTCGCCGTTAATGTACGATGTAGTAAGCGTATGCGCTTTCATCAGTTCCGCCGGTGTGCCTTGCGCCACTATCTGCCCGCCATGTACGCCGGCTGCCGGTCCCATGTCTATTACGTGGTCGGCGTGCAGTATCATATCTTTATCGTGCTCAACAACCAATACGGTGTTGCCTAAGTCGCGCAAATGTTTAAGGGCATTTATCAGCCGCTCGTTATCGCGCTGGTGCAGACCGATACTCGGTTCATCCAGAATGTACATCACATTCATCAGTTGCGAGCCAATTTGCGTAGCCAGCCTGATCCGCTGCGCCTCGCCGCCTGATAAAGTTTTTGCAGTGCGGTCAAGAGTTAAGTAACTCAAGCCTACATCCAGTAAAAACACTATTCTTGCGCGTATTTCTTTTAATATTTCTTTGGCGATAACGTTTTGGCGATCCGTTAAACGATCTTCCAAATTGGTAAACCATTCCTGCAAGGCGCGGATATCCATGCTGGCCAGTTCGAAAATATTCTTTTCGGCCACTTTAAAATGCAACGATTCCTTTTTTAAGCGTGCGCCATCGCAAACAGGGCAGGTACGTAAAACACGATAGTTTTCCATATCATCTACACCTTCGTCGCTACGGCGTTCCTGTTGCTCTTCCAGCATCCGGATAATTCCATCAAAACTCACCTGGTAGCTTTGTACATTCCATTTATTGTATTCAACAGCCACCGTAATCATTTCCGGCGATCCGTTAAGAATAATATCCAAATGGTCGCGCGACAGTTTTTCGATAGGGGTTGAAAGCGCAAATTCAAATTTCTTAGCCAATGCCTTTAAAACCTGGAATATCCACGTTTCGCGGTATTCGCCAATAGGGGCGAGGCCACCGTTCAGGATGCTCAGTTTTGGGTTCGGGATAACCGAGGCCTCATCCACCTCGAAAATATAACCCAGGCCATTACATTTTTCGCAGGCGCCATACGGCGAGTTGAACGAAAATGTGTTTGGCTGCGGCTCATCGTACGAGATGCCCGAAACCGGGTCCATCAGGTATTTGCTGTAATAAAATACATTATTGTCTTTATCCGCTATGCGAATAATACCCTTTGCCTGCTTTAGTGCGGTTTGTATAGAAGTATAAAGCCTTTTGTGGTCGCCTTCGCTTACTACCAGCCGGTCAATTACGATATCAATATCGTGTATTTTATACCGGTCCAACTGCATTTTAGGTTCCACATCGGCAATAGCGCCGTCAATCCACACTTTTAAGTAACCTTGTTTGCGTATTTGCTCAAAAAGTTCGCGATAATGGCCTTTGCGTGCTTTTACCACCGGGGCCAGGATATTTACCGGCTGACCGTCAAATTTTTCGAATATGGTTTTCAGTATCTGATCTTCCGACATCCGCTCCATCCGCTCGCCGCTTACATACGAGTAAGCTTCACCGGTGCGCGCATAAAGCAAACGCATAAAATCGTATATCTCGGTAATGGTACCTACTGTTGAGCGGGGGTTTTTACTGGTAGTTTTTTGCTCAATGGCAATAACCGGACTAAGCCCCGATATTTTATCTACATCGGGCCGTTCCATCCCGCCCATAAATTGGCGCGAGTAGGCCGAAAATGTTTCCATATACCGGCGCTGCCCCTCGGCATAAATGGTATCAAACGCCAGCGACGATTTCCCGCTGCCGCTTAACCCGGTGATAACCACCAGTTG
>JABDBM010000218.1:2678-2765 GCA_013288685.1 Bacteroidota bacterium
GTACCCTGGCACCATAAACTTCAACTTCATTTTGCTCGCCCAGGTCAACCGGTTTTGTAATCATTTCTTGCATTGGAAAAACAAAGT
>JABDBM010000219.1 GCA_013288685.1 Bacteroidota bacterium
AGGCAAATAGAGAACGATTTTTCAATTTATATCGATAACAATAATTGGTTCTATAAAAGCAGATCCGATCCTTCGGGTGGCATTTTTATTTCAAAGGATAATGGTATTACATACACAATGCTTATTAATTCGCCCAACACTTTTATCGAAAAGATGAGCGTACAAAGCGATGGCAATTTCTATTATGATTTGGACGGCAAAGGCTTGTTTATGGCAACAGGTATCAGTAATTCGGTAAAACATTTGGATGATAATGAATTTTCAATACCAACTACCTATATCGTGGCAAAAAATAACAATATTATTTACAGTATTTGGGATAGCGGATTGATTAAGTATTATCAAAAATAACTTGCCTGATTCAACCATTCAATAGCCTTTTGCTCGGTTTGTTTTATAAAACTATCCTTGCCACTATTGTACTCATTAAAATCGGCCCACTCGAAGCTGCTTAGCTGCAACTTTAGCGCCTGATATTCGGCTTTAGCGGATTCGTGCTGTTTTAAATACTCCCTAAAGGCAATGTGCCTTTTCCAGTGGTAAGTATTATATTCAACTACGTGAATATTAGCCAGCCGGTTAACATTAACTTCATTTGGAATTGCGTTGTAATCAAAGATAATCGACGGTACCGGCGCACTTTCCGGCACATCTTTCAGCTTCACAAAAAAACGCCGGTAAGGCATTTCGCGGTTATACTTTTGGTAAAATACATAACCATTGCTTAGTAATGGCTCTATCGCTTTGTCCAGATCACCGGGACATTGAATACCAATCAATATATCAATAATAGGTTTTGCCGAAAGCCCCGGAACTGATGTGCTGCCAATATGCTCAATTACCGGACTGAGGTTTTGAAGGGATTGCTCAAGTTCGATTTTCAGCTCCTGAAAAAGGGTGACCCAATTGGCATTGTAGGGTTCGAGGATGATTTTCATACATTTTCGTCTGAACCTGAATTAAACGAATTTTGGGAGTCTCCGGGTATTAAAATCAACTCAAAGAATGATCTTTCAAAAATATATCCAACTATCCCAGCTATTTTAACCGTAGCTCAATTGTCTTTTTTTTTATATCAATAGTGACCCAGTCAAACGATTGTTCATCTGGCAGGCAATCACTCAGGTTTTGGCCATTTTTTAATTTATCCAATGAACAATCACCCAGCTTCACAACCATTTCGTATTTGGCCTGCCCATCAACTCCAATCCACGCATCGGCAATAATCGTTTTTGTCCCGATAAGACTTTTCATCGTCTTTTGGTCGGGCACCGCAACCCCATCACACCAAAGCTCATTAATATCGTCATCAGGCGAATTTTCTAATGTTCTGCACAAATGACCTTGAAGTTTAACACAAAAATCAAAATTAAAGGAATTTGATATTACCGGGCTTAAATAAAAAAGCGTTTCTTCGTTTTTTCCGTAAATAACGAATTCGACGCTTTTTTCTACTTCCATTGCTGCAGTCGCAAACCTTACCGCTTCATAGTAGCTATTCAAAACCGTATAAACTTTCTGTTCATCGCCGGCTACCACTTTAAACGCTTCATCCAATACTTGTCCTGTTCGGGCATCGGCTCTTAATAATGCAACCTGGTTATCGATAAGTTTAGGGAATTTTTGCATGGTTAATTTTACTTGAACGGACAATCAAAGCGTCTAACTAATGGCCGAAATTACCATCACCAAATTTTTCAGATTTTACTCAAAATCCTTAAATCCCGTTAATCCGTTCAATCCCGGTTCCGACAATGGTTACATCCCGCCCGTTTTCCAGTACATATAGGCCAACCCACCGATGACAATAATGCCCAACACAACAAGGCCTATAACGCCCTTGCGTTTATCCTGCCGCATCAGCCATATTAAAAATATAGTAAGCGGTATTAAAAAAACTACGTAAAAGATGATTGATGGAAATGACATGTTGCCCCCTAACCCCCTTAAGGGGGAATTTTTGTATTGTGTTAACGAATCGTATTAATAATTATCTTAAAGTGAACTTGCCCGCTATCGTTCCCCCTTCAGGGGGTTAGGGGGTACCTCGCCAGCGGCGCTACTCCCTGGTCAACAAATTCGCCGTTTAAATATTTATAGTAGCCGGCAATGGCTATCATAGCAGCATTATCAGTACAATATTCCATTTTAGGGATAAAGCTGCGCCAGTTATTTTTTTCGCATAAGGCTCTTAATCCTTCGCGCAAACCGGTGTTGGCCGATACGCCGCCTGCCAAGGCCAAATCCTGTATATTATACATTTTTGCGGCTTTGCTCAGTTTATTTAGCAAAATAGTGGCAATCCGCTTTTCAACCGAGGCGCAAATATCATTTAAATTTTCGGCTACAAAGTTGGGATTAATCGCCACATTATCGCGAATGAAATATAAAATAGAAGTCTTCAATCCGCTAAAGCTAAAATCAAGTCCGGGTATTTGTGGTTCCGGGAATTTATAGGCATCCGGGTTACCCAAACGGGCGTATTTATCAATAAGCGGACCACCGGGATAGGGTAACCCCAAAATCTTGCTGGTTTTATCCATCGCCTCGCCAGCCGCATCATCCAGCGTTTGGCCAATCACTTCCATATCAAAATAGTCTTTTACCAAAACTATTTGCGTATGACCGCCCGATACAGTGAGGCACAAAAACGGAAACAAAGGTTTATTATCCCCAATAAAATGCGCCAGTACATGCGCCTGCATGTGGTTAATATCAATAAGCGGTATGTTTTTTGC
>JABDBM010000220.1 GCA_013288685.1 Bacteroidota bacterium
TATTAATCGCATTTAGTTCAAACGAAAGCATAGCGTATCGTGATGCCGTGTCACAGCGTGTACCTAAATAAAATGTTACTATGAGTGCTCCCGATTTGTCTACCCTTGTACCCGAATTGACCGATGTTGGCCTGCTAATCGGTTTATTAACCGGTACCGAAGCCAATCCACAGCTAAATACCGGCTGGTTTGCTAATCCGTTAACCAACGGGCTCGACAATGGCTTTAACTGGCCCGATTTACAGCCGCTCGTAGAAAAATTGCTCGGAACAGCCACCAACCCGTTAGGTGCAAACGCAGGCATCCTGGACGAAACCTGGTACTCCATCAAAATTAGCGACGATGCCGGTAACCCAATCGACTCAAACTTTTACTTTGTTGAGAAAACCGTGGGCAATACGGCGTTGATGGGCGTGGGCGCGGAATATACTTTTACCTTCACCGCCGGCGGCGAAACCATTACCATACAGCCGTTTATTTACCTGCCTATATTTACCATGCCCAATGAAGCTGGCGGGTCTCCTCTTTTTAGTTTGGATATTAACGGCCCTGTCGAAATTGGTGTGGAAGTTACCCTAAGCGGTACCTTCAGCCAGTCGGGTACGGCTTATAACGGGATGATATTTGTGGCCTCGTTTGATTTTACTACAACGGCTCCAACTCTTACCTTTAACCTTCAGCAGCCGGGTGGCACTTATGTGCCTGCCGATACCGCAAACCTGCAATCGGTACTTAATACAATTTTGGGTCTTACCCCGGTGGTTTCATTTTTAGATAGCAATGTTTTACCTTCCGCATCTCCGGTAAATTTCAGTTGGGGTACTTTGTTCAATGTTGTAGGCTGGCTTACTACGGCTACATCGCCTTATGCTATAGTATATCCTATCCCGATGCCAGGCGTGGGCGGGCTGAAAACTTATATCGAACAACTGCTCTTAAATGCGCTTAACAAATTCCTGGGACAAAACACCGTTGTCCCCCTCATCGCTAAGGCCGCTTCTGGCACTAACCCGGCGTGGTCTATCAATTTAGTTTTGGACAACGGCCATTACGGCATCAATATACAGGTAACCGATGTAACCGTAACAACGGCGCCGCAGATAAATATACAGGTGGGTGCAGCCACTGCCGATAACACCAACTGGATAAGCAAAGCGGGCGGCGCCACGCCCGAAGGTATGGGCCTTAACTTTTACCTGTTAAGCGGCACCGCACCAAATATTAGTTTCGATCCCGGCTTTGAGCTGATAAACGTTGGTTTTGATATATTGAACAGCAACAGTCAACCCCTCTTTGATATCAACGGCTTCGCCATAAACGAGGCGCAGGTGCGCGGCTATTTCTCCACCTTGCAAGGTAATGCCTGGGGCGTTGCCGCAGCTATCGATGGCATATCGCTACCGCTGCTGCCACCTTCATCCGGTTCGGGCGATAGTGTGCCCTCAACTCTAATGTCTGCCGCTGATTCTGGTGGTTCCGGTGATCCAAAACCTGCGGTGAATCCTGAATTTTCGTTCCTTGCAGCCTATGTATCCAGTTTTTACTTTCAGTTATTTAATGCTGATGGTACCGCCGAAGATATTGTGGTGCTGCCTATCCAAAAATCATTCGGCCCGGTTGAACTGACAGATATCGGTATCGGCTGGAATGGCGCCAACAACTTGTTATTATTCCAGTTGGATGGTTCCTTAAATCTCAACGCACTTAACATTGAACTGGAAAAGCTTACGATCGGTCTCCCCGTAACCACCCCTGCCGATTTAAGCGCCTATACGCTTGACCTCGACGGTATGGGTATTTCCTTTGCGGGAGGTCCGGTTACCATTTCGGGTGGCTTTTTAAAGGACGAAAGCGTTACCCCCGCCGAATATAACGGCGCTGTTTCCATACAAGTAGCCGCCTGGGGCATTACCGCATTAGGCTCTTTTGCATCGCTAAACGGCAGCCCCTCCCTGTTTATTTTTGGCGTGCTCAATGCCGAACTGGGTGGCCCGCCATTCTTTTTTGTTACCGGCGCAGCCATCGGTTTTGGATATAACCGGCAAATTATAATGCCGTCTATCGATAACGTAGTTAACTTCCCCTTTGTTCAGGCGGCTAATAACCCGGCGCTGTTCTCGGGCCAAAGTACCGATGATATATTAACCTCCATATCCCAATATATCCCGCCCGAATTGGGCGAATACTGGCTGGCCGCGGGAATCAAATTTACCTCGTTCGAATTGCTGAATTCATTTGCCCTGCTGATGATCCAGTTCGGCAAAAACTTCGAGGTAGACCTGTTAGGTACCAGCACCCTGCAACTCCCCAAAGCAGGCGAGGGAACAACTTACGTAAATGCCGAACTGGCGCTCGAAGTAATTTTCGATCCCGCACAAGGGGAAATAGCCGTTTTGGCGCAGCTTACCCCCAACTCGTATGTTATTGACCCGAGCTGCGTGATCAGCGGGGGCTTTGCGTTTTATTCCTGGTTCGGCCCATCGCCGTACTCGGGCGATTTTGTGGTTACCCTTGGCGGCTACAATGCCCTGTTTACGCCGCCCAGTTATTACCCAACGGTACCACGTTTAGGCTTTAACTGGAATGTATCCAGCCAGGTAACATTTAGCGGCAGCGCATACTTCGCACTTACCCCATCCTGCGTAATGGCAGGCGG
>JABDBM010000221.1 GCA_013288685.1 Bacteroidota bacterium
ACTTTCACCCTGATCACATAAGCCCCGGCCTGTTTAGGATTGCCAACCAAAACTGCTAGGCGGGCCTGTGGTGGAAATGCTGGAAACGGCAACCATTTGATGTTCTCCTGGTAAATGGCGTCGAATTTTTTACCGGGTAAGCCCTGAGCTAAAGTATCGGCTATGCTCAAACAAACGGCAAAGAATAATACTATCAATATGTGATTTAACTTTTTCATAATTACTGGTTTAAATGACTAATGATATTTATTTAAAATCAGCTGATACAGTTGTTTCCTTCCATTGTTCCAGTTCGGCTGTCATTACTTTTAATTTGCCTGAAGCCCTGTTGTAAGCATCCTGCCCCAGGAAAAGATGGAGCGGCGGATTATTGTCTTCAGCCAGCTCTAACAATATTTCCGATGCCCTGGCGGGGTCGCCAGGCTGTTTGCCATTGGTGGCCAGGTAACGTTCCTGGGTAGCCTTAACGGCCTGGTAGCCTTCGATCTTACTTTCAGTATATGCAAGCGAATCTTTAGTTAAAAAACCAGTTCTGAAATTGGATGGTTCAACAACCGTTACGTTAATATTGAATTCCTTAACGTCGAGCGCCAACACCTCAGAAAAAGCAGCCACTGCGGCTTTCGTGGCCGAATAAAAAGCCCAACCCGGTGCACCCACAAAACCTGCCACTGAGCCCATATTTATAATATACCCAGATTGCCGGCTGCGCATTACAGGCAGTACACTCTTTACCACATCGATAGTTGCGAGCACATTAACATTAAAAATATCCCTGACATGCTGCCCGGTTATTTCTTCCACCGTGCCGGCCATACCGTAGCCTGCATTGTTAACCACTACGTCTATCTTACCAAATGCAGCAAGCGTTTGCTGTATTGATTCATCAATGCAATCGGGGTTATTTAAATCAACTGCCAACGGCAGGAAACGCTCCTTGTCGATAAGGCCAACAGCCTCGCTAAGCGAATGCGTATCGCGGGAAGTTGCTGCAACCCGGTAGCCCCTGTCTAAGAGCTTTTTTACCAAAGTGAGGCCTAATCCCCGGGAAGCCCCTGTTACATACCATACTTTTGTATTATTCATGACATCGTATTTTAAAATTTTCACTTTCGTTTATAGTCTATTTTTGCCACTACAAACCCTGTCCAGGTTTGCCCGGATTAAAAGAATGTCCCATGTCTGTTGGTCTACAGTTGTGTTTTTACGCCTGCTTTAAGAATTTTTAGCCGATCAGCTATCCCCAATGCGCTAAAGGATTGCCTAAGCATTTCGCCTGTTTCCGTATAGTGCGACCAGCCTTCAAAATGTACCGGTATAATCGTTGCTGCTGGAAAACCAAAGGCTGTATCAATAGCGTCATTTGTACTCATGGTTACATTGAAGGGGCCGCGGGGCTTAGCGGCGCCGGCAAAAATGAATACATATTTCGGCATGAACTTTTCGGCAACCTCTTTTATCCCGTCATAAAAAACCGTATCCCCGGTAAGATAAATCTGCATCTCTTTGGTTGCCACTATAAAACCGGTCACATCGCCTGTAATGTGTTCGCTTCCTGCGGGGCCATGCCGCGCAGGTGTTGATGTAATAGTTACTTCATCATTGAGGGTGATGCTTTCCCAGGAAGATAAGCCAACCGCATTACCTTGCAATCTTTCGGCACCAATTTTTGTTGTAAACGTTTTGGGAACCCATCTTAAAAATTTCCTGCCTGCAGTATCCAGGTTGTCACCATGCTGGTCATGACTCAGCAATACGGCATCAATTTTACCAATGTTAACATTGGCAGGTCCTTCAATTTTATGATAAGCCAGTTTATCATTTATCATGAATGCTTTGCCCGGTGGGTCAAGCGTAGGGTCGGTCATCAGTCTTAAACCCCCAACCTCCAGTATGATTGTTGGCCCCCCGATATACGTAACATTGATCGCGTTTTTCATGGTGTTAAGCTTTTAGATGGTCAAAATATGCCGTGGTTTCTTCAACTATTGCTTTCATTAGTTCACCGGCTTTAGTATGTTTCAATACCGGCGCGATCTGCCCTCCCCAGAATAATATCATGTCCCACTTTTCCTGATCTAAAGCTGCTTTTCTTATATGCGACATAAACTGTGTTTGCAGCGGGAAGGGCAGGAATCCTTCTTCCTTATGCACCAGGTTTGTTGCAATACGGCTGGTTATTCCCCTGCCAAGTCTGCCTGTAAATGCCCGTGATAAGGTGGTGTACTTAGCGGCATCTGAAAACAGCATTTGGCGATGTGTTGCTGTGGCATTTGATTCATCGCAGGCCAAAAAAGCGGTGCCTATCTGTGCGGCATCGGCACCAAGTGCCAGGGCTGCAGCAACGCCTTTTCCATTCGCAATACCGCCTGCGGCAATAACCGGTGTTTTTACCTTTTCCTTGATCAGCTGAACCAATACAAACGTTCCGATTGTGGAAGATTCAGCAGGCGCAAGAAACGACGGGCGATGACCACCCGCTTCAAAACCCGACGCGATGATCATATCTACCCCGGCAGCCTCCAAAAAAATAGCTTCATCAAGCGTGGTTGCGGCGCCAACTGTTGTAATACCAAGCCGGCGGCACTGCTCAAGAATATCGGCAGACGGGACACC
>JABDBM010000222.1 GCA_013288685.1 Bacteroidota bacterium
TGGTCAGCCCATCATCTTCAAACAAAAACAGCCCGATTTGCCCGATTTGCTAACTTATTATTTTCCTTTCAAAAAAGATTCGACCATTTCATATATTCTATATGAATGGAAGGATAAGGACGCGGTTGCAAGACCCATCAATGAACTAAAGATATACATAGCAAAATACAACCAATTACTTAACCAGGTTACAGCCAAATATGGCAAAAGTCAACAAACGGGTAATTTGGAGGATCTGTCGCAAATTGCCGAAAAATATTTAACACGTGAGGATAGTTGGAAAAACGACACCACAGATATTGATATGTATATCACATTATCTAATAAGCACGCTGTGCAAGGGGATGTTAGTGTTGAACCGACCCACGCCATGAGGCTCTATGTTAGGGCGCCAGCTAAAAATAAGCCTGAAGAGAATTTATCAAAAGAGAAAATTGACCAGCTTGATGGGAAAGCGAAATTATTTTTAGCCGATTTGATTTCCGGGCGTTTTGATGACTTGAAAAAATACATCAATCCCGATGCCGCTCCCCATGTAAAAAACGACCAGCTGGATAATTTAAAAAATGCAATAAAGGATGACAAATGGGAGTTAAACTCTACAGGCATTCAGTTAACAACCACCGGTAAATCATACACCAACCTCAGATACTCAAAAACCGGAGATATTAATGATCCGCCATTAATAGTATTGAGCATATTGTTTGACGAAAACGATAAGATTGTTGCAGTTCAACCGCTGGAAAGAATGGCAACTCAAAAATAGGTTGTTTGTGGCGCATAAATTATTGCTAAAATTACCGTTTCTCTAACCTTTGAAAACCAATGGACCTCGAATTCAATAAAAACGAAGATATAAACAAGCAACTCGTTTACGAGCTAAATACCCGGTTACAAAAAATATACAAGGGCGGCGGCGAAAAGGCGGCGGCTAAACAAAAAGAAAAGGGCAAAATGCTGGCCCGCGAGCGGGTTGCTTATTTAATTGATAAAGATAAACCCTGGCTTGAAATAGGCGCTTTTACAGCCGATGGCATGTACGCCGAACATGGCGGTTGCCCGTCGGGCGGGGTGATATGCGGCATCGGTTATGTATCGGGCCGCCAATGCGTGGTTGTTGCAAATGATGCCACTGTAAAAGCAGGTGCATGGTTCCCTATCACAGCCAAAAAGAACCTGCGTGCACAGGAAATAGCCATGGAAAACCGGCTGCCTATTATTTACCTGGTTGATTCTGCAGGTGTTTTTTTGCCTTTGCAGGATGAAATTTTCCCCGATAAGGAGCATTTTGGCCGCATTTTTCGCAACAATGCAATGATGAGCAGTATGGGTATCATCCAGATTGCAGCAATAATGGGTTCCTGCGTGGCGGGCGGCGCTTATTTACCCATCATGAGTGATGAGGCCATGATAGTGGAAGGAACAGGCTCTGTTTTCCTTGCGGGATCGTACCTGGTAAAATCGGCAATAGGGGAGGATGTGGATAACGAAACCCTGGGTGGCGCCACCACGCAATGCGAAATTTCGGGCGTTACGGATTATAAACACCCCAACGATAAAGCCTGCTTGGATAGCATCCGCAATATCATGAGCATGACCGGTGACTTCCCAAAAGCAGGTTTCGACCGTGTAAAACCATCCACACCCAAACTCGACGAAAAAGACATTTACGGGATATTACCCGACAGCCGTGAAAAGGCTTATGATATGATGCAGCTGATCCTTCGCCTGCTTGATAATTCCGAATTGGAAGAATATAAAAAAGGTTATGGCCAATCCATCATCTGCGGCCTGGGCCGTATTGACGGGTGGGCCGTGGGCATTGTAGCCAACGAACGAAAAGTCATCAAATCAAAAAAAGGTGAAATGCAGTTTGGCGGGGTCATTTATTCCGACTCGGCGGACAAGGCGACCCGTTTCATCATGAACTGCAACCAAAAGAAGATCCCGCTTGTATTTTTGCAGGATGTAACCGGCTTTATGGTAGGCAGTCGCGCAGAACATGGCGGGATTATAAAGGACGGCGCCAAAATGGTGAATGCCGTCGCCAATTCGGTAGTGCCTAAGTTTACTATCATCATAGGCAATTCGTACGGCGCAGGCAATTATGCCATGTGCGGCAAGGCGTATGATCCCCGTTTAATATATGCCTGGCCAAGCGCGAAAATCGCTGTAATGGGGGCAGGTTCGGCAGCTAAAACATTAGTACAAATGCAGGCAGCGGGCATGAAAGCAAGAGGCGAAGACGTGGATGCTGAAAAAGAAGCCGAATTATTGAAACTGACAACAGATCGTTATAATGCGCAAACTACGCCATACTATGCAGCCGCAAGGCTTTGGGTCGATGGCATTATTGATCCGCTTGAAACAAGGAAAGTAATTTCGATGGGGATAGAAGCGGCTAATCATGCGCCTATAGAGAAGGCGTTTAATGTGGGAGTGATACAGACGTAGATCCGTTTTACCTATTGCCGTTGGCTTTAGCCAACGGATTGTTGCGCGCGGTTACCGGCTTTAGCCAAAATTGACGATGTGTTTTAGGGACATGCCGCAACGGTACATCTTTTATTTTGCGTGTGCTGCAAAACCAGTAATTCGCTAATTTCGGC
>JABDBM010000223.1:0-1801 GCA_013288685.1 Bacteroidota bacterium
AAACAAATTCTACCCAACTTTGTCGTTATCAATAACAAACAATACCCCGGTTTAAAAATGCACGCATCAAAATCAGTAAAAATAATTTTCTTTTTCGCTGTATTGGTGTTAGTTGCCAAACCGTTTTTGGGGTTTACGCTGTTTACCCGTATCCACCCGCCGCAGGAACAAAGCATTTTTATTAAAGCGTTTACCAAACGCAAAATTGAATACAGGCATGGTAGCAGCTTTGATATCGGTGCTATCCAAAAAAAGCTTGCCGATCCGGTAAACGAATTCTTATTAAGTTTTGCACTTCTTTTAGCCATTGTTTTCCCGCTTGTTTTTAGCATCGGCAGCAATATTACCGGCCGGTTTTTACGCGGATTACAATTAGCCCAATCGCCGCAAAGGCACATCCACCTGCTTAACAGCGCCCTCCTTATTTGATTTTTCATTAGTTCACTGGTTCATTAGCTCATTGGTTTGCTTTGTTGGCAAAGCGTGTGTTTTGCTTATTTGAGCCATACACCAATGAACTATAACCCTTGAACCGTTGAATATTCCTACCAATGAACTAATGAACCATTGAACTAATTAACCATTTTAAAATGTTAAGTATAAAACGATGCTGGTGCATTGCCTTAATACTGCTTACTGCATCAATGGCAAAGGCACAGCAATCAAGCACAATTACTTTAAAACAACTGCTAAACCGCGTTGATCAAAAAGCGCCTTCCCTATTAACGGACTCAGCCGCCATACTTATCCGCCAGGCCCAGGCTGCCGAGGTAAAAAACAACTGGTTGCCTAACCTGCGACTAAATTACCAGGCCGATGTGGGTACCAGTAATAATACCACCGGCCCTTATTTTGGTTTTGGCATCATTCCGTCAAGCTCCGGCGGTATCCATAATACTAACGTAACCACTTCCATAGCCGATAACCTTGGCATTGCAGCGCTCGACTGGGAGGTATACAATTTTGGTAAATATGGCGCGGAAAATAAGGTGGCCAACTCGGATATCAACGTGGAGCAAAACCAGTTTGCCCAATCCAAATACAGCTTACAGGCTTATACTATTGGCGGCTACCTGCAATTGCTGCGCTTGCAGGATTTTGTTGGCATACAATACCGCAACATCCAGCGCAACCAGCAAATAAGGCGCTCTATAGAATCACTCGCCAAAAGCGGGGTAAAAGCCGGTGTTGATACCAGCATTGCCGAAGCCGAATTGAGCAAAGCCCGCTTAAATTATATTGAATTGAGCAATCAATTTAAACAAGTACAGCTACAGCTTTCGGCCATTAGCGGTTTGCCTTATCAAACTATTGTACCTGATACAACCGCAGAACTGGCGCTGATCAGCCAGCCCAACGCTTATTTGTTTGCGCCCGATACAGCTAATCATCCGCTCATCAACTTTTATAAATCGGTTTACCAAAATAGCCTGCAACGCGAGGATTTGGTGAAAAAGTTGTATAACCCCAAAATATCCCTGGAGGCAGCGGCTTGGGAACGTGGGAGCAGCGTTGATGCTAACGGGCAATACAACAGCCTTTCCACAGGCTATGGCTTTCAGCGGGGCAATTACCTTGTTGGGGTAGGTATTTCCTATAATTTGTTCGATTTGCGCCGCCGCCAATTAAAGTTAAGCACCCAAAGGGCCAGTACCAATTATGCGTACAAAAAGCTGCAGGAACAGCAGCAGTTGCTTTCGGTTAGTGCCAGCCAAGCGGATGCCGAGATGGAAACGGCCTTACAGCGATTAAAGGAAATTCCCAATCAGTTAAAGGCAGCTAACGACGGCTACCGGCAAAA
>JABDBM010000223.1:1811-2541 GCA_013288685.1 Bacteroidota bacterium
CTATCGTTATACAAAAACGGCTTAACCGATATTGTGGAGCTGGACGCGGCTTTGAATATACTATACCGTGCCGAAACTGATTACATGCAAGCGAAGTACGATTACGCTAATGCGCTATTCCAAAAAGCTATTACCGAAAATCAGGTTGGCGCCATTTTAAACCTTTTAAAATAAATGATCGCAAGCGCCTCACCTAAATCCTCTCCAAAGGAGAGGACTTTAAACAGCCCCTCTCCTTTGGAGAGGGCTTGCGGTGAGGCGTCGTAAATAAACCTTTTAAAATAATTAACTATGTCAATGGTCACATCCGCACTCAAAAGGCCCATCACCGTAGTGGTGATTACCATGAGCCTTTTAATATTTGCAGTGCTTAGTGCAATAAATATACCGATAGATATTTTCCCGAAGCTCAACCTGCCAACTATCTACGTCATAGAATCGTACGGCGGTATGTCGCCGCAACAAATGGAGGGCTTTTTTGCAACCCGCCTGCAGGATCAGTTTTTGTATGTTGACGGGATAAAAAACATCAGCAGTAAAAGTATACAGGGCTTAACCATCATTAAGCTATCTTTTTACGAAAGCGCTAACATGGCCGAGGCATCGGCACAAGTGGCTTTGCAGGTAAACCGGGCACAAAGTTTTTTCCCGCCTGGTGCGTTGCCTCCGCAGGTGATCAGGTTTGATGCTTCCTCGCTGCCGGTTGGCGAACTGGTTTTGGATAGCAAAT